>QBYJ01000019.1 GCA_003282885.1 SAR116 cluster bacterium AG-325-F22 | reverse complement strand
TCAATGTTTCTTTTCCTTAAAGCATAAGCTAGGGAAGCACCAGAGATACCTGACCCAATTATTGCAACAGGACCTATTTTTTTTTCACAGCTAAATTTGTATTGATTACTACTAATTAAATCCTTTTTAATGGCATAAGAAATTTCTTTTTTGTTACCGTATCCACTTACTTTTGAAACTTTAAAACCAGCCTTCAATAAACCTCTTCTGATATGACCTGCAACAGAAAATGTACTTAAAGATCCATCTAAATTAGTGAAATTATAAAGTTGTTTGAAAAGTTTATCAGTCCACACCAATGGATTTTTTTTTGGAGAAAAGCCGTCTAAAAACCAAGTGTCTGCTTTAAAGTTAAAATTTATTAAAGAAGTAATATCATCATAAATTAAAATTAAATTTATATTATCAGCTTTTATAAAAATTCTATGAGTTGATTTATATCTTTCGGGAATGTTTTTTAGAAGAAATCTTGAATATCCATCCAATTTTTTGAATTTTTTGTATACTCTTTCAATATCTTTTTTAGACAGAGGAGCATTTTCAAAACTTATATATGTTAAAGATCCATTAGTTTTTCTATTTTCTTTCCACAATTTCCAGGTTAAAAGAAAATTTAAACCCGTACCAAAACCTATCTCAGCAATGACAAATTTTTGTTTATTTTGAAATTTTTTGGTTAAATTGTTTGTGTTGAGATAAACATGCTCAGATTCTTTAAGTCCATCCAATTTATCAAAATATATATCATTATAAGATTTTGAATAAATACCTAATTTCGATGAAATTGAAAATTTAGGATTTATTAAGTTATTTTTCATTTTAGATCTTTATAAATCAATAAAAATTTATTAAAACAATTTATAAACTATATAAGCTAGAGATTTTTAATAATATATGTTTTGGGAAACAAAAAAATTAAAAGATATGACATCAAGTGAGTGGGAGTCATTATGTGATAAATGTGGTAAATGTTGTGTGATAAAACTGGAAGATTTTGACACTCAAGATATTTATTATACAAATGTATCATGCAAATTGTTATGTGAAAAAACTGCACTATGCAAAGATTATATTAATAGAAAATCAATAGTACCAGATTGTACCGTATTATCATCAGAAAATTTAAAAAACCTGAAATGGATGCCTGAAACATGCGCATACAAGCTTATCGATCAAGGAAAAAAATTACCGAAATGGCATCCTCTTATATCTGGAAATGAAGATGAAATCGTAAAGAGTGGAAATAGTGTAAAAAATAGAGTAACTAATGAAAAAAATATAAAAGTTAAAAACTTGCCTGATTATATTTATGATTGGTAAAAATTATAGGTGCAAATATGTCAAAGAATATGTGGATTTTAGCGGCACTAATTTCTGTTTTAGTTATAGCTTCGATTTATCGAGAGCAATCAGGTATGAAAATGCCAGATCATTTAAATTGTAAAGAATCAATGTTACAACAAATGTTTTCAGATCAATGCACGCCAAGATCTGGATTAATAAAGAAACAATAAAAATCTAATATAGAGTTCCTAATAAATGAAAATTGCAATAATTGGTTCTGGTATATCGGGGCTTTCTTCAGCTTTACTTTTGTCACAAAAACATAATATTACTTTATTTGAAATTGACAAAAGATTTGGAGGCCATGCAAACACCGTTGATATAACACATAAACAAAATTTAATTTCAGTTGATACAGGCTTTATTGTTTATAACAAGTTAAACTATCCTAATTTAATAGGTTTTTTTGATTTTTTGAAAATAGAAACAATAAATTCCGATATGTCTTTTGCTGTTTCAGCAAGGGATGGACAATTAGAGTATTCTGGATCTATGACAGGAATATTTGCTCAGAAAAGAAATTTATTTAATATTAAATTTTATAAAATGCTTAAAGATATTATTGTTTTTTTTATTTTTGGTTACAAATATGCTTTTCAAGTTAAGGAAAATGAAAGTTTAGGTGAATACGTAAAAAGGTGTAAGTTTAGTAAAGAGTTTGTAAATGATCATCTTATCCCAATGTCTTCTGCTATATGGTCTTGCCCAGAAAGGGAAATATTAAATTTTCCTGCGAAAACTCTACTTACTTTTTTTAAAAATCATCAGTTAATCAATTTTATATTTCGACCAAAATGGAGGACAGTTAAGGGTGGCTCAAGACAATATGTCAATAAAGTTGTAGAACAAATCAAAAAAAATAAAAAAAATAAATTTGTCTTAAATTCAAAAATAAAATCTATTTTTTCTAAAAATAACAAAATTGAAATCAACTTTGAAAAAAACACTGAAATATTTGACAAAGTTATTATGGCAACACATCCAGATCAAACGATAAGATTAATTAAAAACTTAGATAAACAATCAACTGATATTTTAAGTAAATTTAAATATCAAAAAAATACAGTTTACTTACATTCCGATAAGAACTTGATGCCTAAAAATAAAAAAACATGGTCTAGTTGGAATTATATATCTTGTAAAAAAGAAGAAAAATCGTCAGTGACATATTGGATGAATTTACTTCAAAAGATTAATAATTCTCTTAATGTATTTGTTAGTTTAAACCCATACATAATCCCATCAAAATCTTTGACTTACAAAAAAATTATTTATGAGCACCCAATTTTTAACTCCAAAACTAATGAAGCTCAAAGTAAAATGATAGAAATACAGGGAAAAAATAATATTTTTTATGCAGGGGCTTGGTTAAAATATGGTTTTCATGAAGACGGTATTGCGTCTGCAGTCAATATAAGTAAGACCCTTAATGTTGCAGTACCCTGGGAAAAAAAAAATTGAGTTTGTTTAATGATATTAAATACAGGTAGTATTAAATTTTATAATGGATTTATTCATCATTCAAGAAAAGATGGCAAAGAACATTTTTTTAAAAATAAAATGAATGCAATTTTTATAGAATTAAGAAATGACAAATTTAAAGAGACATATAAATATCCAACTTTATTTTCTATAAATAAGTTTAATTTATTGGCCTGGCACTCATCAAATCATGGAAATCAATTAAATCACTCAGAAAATCAAAATTTGTATCAATTTATTTTATATTTAATCCAAAAATCTGGTGCTAATGAAAATAAAGTTCGTAATATTAAATTATTAACATTCCCCAAAGTACTTGGTTGGGGGTTTAATCCTTTATCTATTTATTTTTGTTATGATACCAAAGAGTCATTATTACATTCTGTTTTTGAAGTAAGAAACACGTTTGGAGACATACATCATTACGTATTAAAAAATCAAAATAAAAATAATGTAGTCCAAAAAACTGTAAAAAAACTTTTCGTATCTCCTTTTTATCCCCAAAAAGGTTACTATCATCTATATTCAAATCAATTAAATGACAAGATATTAACATCTGTAGATTACATAATTAATGAAAAAAAAGTTTTTTCTGCTTCCATGGATTTAAAAGAAATAAAATTTAATAATTTAAATATTTTAAAAGCTTTTATGAAACTTTATTTGTTTCCTGGCAAAATTTGGATAAATATTCATTTACAAGCATTTTTTCTTTGGTTAAAAAAAATTAGACCTTATAAGATCCCTTCTAGTCAAAAAGTTAAACATTCATTCGGAATCAAAATATCAAAAGATTAACAAATTTATTTTTAAATATAAAAGGAAATCAATATTAAATGAAATTTTGGAATAAATTATTTTTAAATGGAGTAAAAAAATTCCCTTATGGATCTATTTCTATAGAATGGCCAAATGGAATTACGAATAAAATAGATGCTGAAAAGTATGGTCCCCATGCACATTTAAAAATAGCTGATAATAATGTTATAAAAGAAATTATTCATGGTGGTTCAGTAAAATTTGCTGAACTATATATGGACAAAAGAATATCATCTAAAAATTTGACTTCACTTATGCATTATTGTGCCCTAAATAATGATCAAGCTGAAGAAACATTTAAAATTTCTTTTTTAAAATATCTTCATAATAAATTTTTACATTTCAAAAATAGAAATACTAAAATCCAATCAAAGAAAAATATCTCATATCATTATGATTTAGGTAATCAATTTTATAAATATTGGTTAGATAAATCTATGACTTACTCTTCTGCAATATTTTCTAATCAAATTGATAAACTCGAACTTGCTCAAAAAAATAAATATGAAAAACTAGCTGAGTTATCAAATATAAAAAATGGAGACACAATATTAGAAATTGGATGTGGGTGGGGCGGATTTTCTGAATTTTTAGGAAATAATTATAATTGCAAAATAACTGCTATAACAATTTCCAAAGAGCAATTTAATTTTGCAAAAAAAAGAATTGAAGAAGCCAATTTATCAAAAAAAGTAACAGTTTTATTCTGTGATTATCGTAACATTAAAGGTAAGTTTGATAAAATTGTATCCATAGAAATGTTTGAAGCGGTAGGTAAGGATTACTGGAATGTTTTTTTTGATAAAATTAAAAGTATATTAAAACCTAATGGTAATATTGGGCTTCAACTAATTACAATTGACGATAAAATTTATGATGTTTATGAAAAAAATCCAGATTTTATTCAAAAATATATTTTTCCTGGTGGAATGTTACCCTCATTCAAAATACTTGAAAATATTTTAAGTAATAACTCTCTATATATAGAGAGCGTGAATAGTTATGCTAATGACTATGCAAAAACTCTAAGTTTGTGGAAACAAGAATTTAATAAAAATTGGGAAAATATTGAAAAACTTGGTTTTGATGAAACGTTCAATCGAATGTGGAATTATTATCTTTCATATTGTGAAGGTGGGTTTCTTTCAAAAAATATAGACCTAAAACAAATTAATTTAAAATTTAATTAATTTTTAATTTTTAATTTTTAATTTTAAACATTCGCAAACTAATTTTATATAAAAAACCTAGAAAAGGTAATTTTATAAATATACCATTTAAAGAATCCCAATAATCCAGATGAGATATAACTTTACCTTCTTTATTAAGTGTTATATCGCTCATTCCCTCAATGGTTTGCGAAGCTTTAAATGCATAAAAAGTCATTTTCCATTTTAAAAAAATATGATTTTTGTTTTGAGCATAATCTACAATGTCAAATTTTGGCTCTTCAACAGTTTCAAACATGTGATAAAAAATATTTTTAAAATTATCTAAACCTTTAATATTATTAAATGGATCAATGAAAATTATATCCTTTACAACTAAATCATCGAATTTTTTTATGTTTTCTTTATTCAAATTAGAAAATAAATTTAGGTAATTATTTATATAATTTTTTTTCATATATTTATTTTTAACAAACAAATTTTTTAATAAGTAGAGATGTCAACTTATCTGGTAACATACTAAAGACTTTCATAAACATTGAAAAAATTAGCGGGAACGAAAATTCAAATTTATTAGATTTCATCTGATTAAAAATAATTTTAGCCGCGTCATCTGCTTTCATTAACCCTGGCATATAGAAATCATTTTTAGAAGTCGCCGGTGTTTCGACAAAGCCAGGACTACATACCTGTACTTTGATACCTTTTGAGTTTAAATCGTATCTAATTGATTGAGCAAACGATCTTAACGCTGCTTTGGTTGGCCCATAGGCCGCAGCTTTTGGTAACCCTATCCACCCTGATATACTTGACATTATAATTATATGACCTTTCTTTCTACTGATCATCTTAGGCAAAAATGCCTCATAACTATTTATAACTCCCAGATAATTAATTAGCAGGTGTTGTTTATAATGCTCTATATTATTTTTAGTGGCATTTATAGGAGTATATATTCCTGCATTTAAAAATAACAAATCAGCCGGAAGATTTTTTTTTGCTATTGATTCTAATTTAATAAAGTCTTGAACATCGCATGCATAAATTTTTAAAAAATCTTTATTTTTTAACAGACTATTTTGTAAAAATTTTAACTTTTTTAAATTACGACTTAAGCCAATTACTTTCCAATCATGTTGTATAAGCAACTTTGTTAAAGCAGCACCTATGCCTTCACTAGCTCCAGTAATTATAGCAGTCTTTTGTCTCATTCTAAATTTTATATTCTATATAAATTGGATTACACCTTACAACTTTGATAACGAACTATAACTGCACCCCTTACTTTTGATTCTAATATTTTTAGGTTTACAGAGAATTTTCCAGCCATAATATTTTTACTAATTGGTAAGTTACCTTCAACTATGTCGTTGTTACCTAAATAAACAAAAATAACTCTTAAAGGTTTAGATGGATCGAAATATGGAATTTTATCTGTATCAATAATATTACCTTCTGCTTTTACTTTTAAACTTCCAGACAATAATAATAACGTATTTTCAGGGGGTATAAATGATTGTGTGGAAACAGGTAGTTCTTTATATTTAAAACTATTGCAAATTTTATTTTTTCCTAATAGCGTTAAGCTATTGATAATATCTTTTTCGTTAACTCCATTTGCTAAACTAGAGGCAAGAATATTTTTTGCATCTCTACCAAAGTCCGAGATGTTATTACTAATATTTTGAGTGTGTAAAGCCAAATTTGCCTCTTTTAATTTAAGTCTAGTGTCTGTTAACTTTCTATCAAGCTCAATTTTTTCATTGTTAAAATCATTAATAATTTTTTCATTCTCTTGAATAAGTATTAACTTGTCACCATTCCCTAGCCACCATCCGACAAAAAAGATTGAAATAATAAATACAAGCTTAATAAAAAAATTTAAGATAAATCTTAATTGTTTTTGTCTGTATTTATTTTGTGCCTGATAGTAATCCAAATTAAAGCCTTGATAAAAAAATTTTTTTTCTTTTTATATTTTATATGCAATAAATCAATGTTTTTCTTAAAAACAAGGAAACTGCGCATAATACAAATTATAAAAAACAAAAGAGCTTGGCAAAGGATGCTCTCAGGTCGTAAGCTAGATATTTTGTCTCCCTCACCTTTTGACATAGAGATAGAAGACATAGCCTTGGGTTTGTCACGTGTAACAAGGTGGAATGGTCAAACTACTGGCCAACATGCTTATTCTGTTGCTCAACACTCAATGGTAGTTGAAGAAATTTTTAGTTTTGAATACCCAAATTTAAATAAAAAATGGTTTTTGGCTGCACTTTTACATGATGCACCTGAATATGTTATTGGTGATTTAATAACACCCTTTAAATATGCCCTTAATAATAGCTATAGATCTATCGAGGATAATTTAATGAGATCCATCAATATTAGATTTGGATTACCTGCTATAATTCCAAAAAATATTGAATTTAAAATAAAAAGAATTGATAAGGCCGTAGCTTGGTTTGAAGCTATTCATATAGCTGGATACAGTGAACGTGAAGCATCACAAATTTTGAAAAAACCAAGAATAAAACATCAAAAAAATATTATTTCTTTAGCACCTAACGATATTGCAAAAAAATTTTTAGAAAGATTTAAAGAACTTTACTAAAAAATATTTAGTAACCTTCTTCAATTAATGGAAATGCGCTTAAAGCATTAAAGTTACCAAAAGAATGATCTTTGCTTAAAAATGATTTGTTTAAATCAAAAATTGAATTAATACCCAGTAACCTAAGTGTAGTTAAAATTTCTAATTCTAGTAATTCTAACATTCTGACTATAGCTTTTGCCCCACCTGCAGCTGCTGCAAATCCTTGAAGTCTTCCAATTCCAACACAATCAGCTCCCAAAGCAATAGCCTTTACAACATCTGTACCTCTCAAAATGCCCCCATCAAAAATAATTTTTGCATTATCACCTATTGCATCAGATATTTCTGGAAGTACATTTAAACCACCTAAACCATAGTCTAATTGTCTACCACCATGATTAGAAACGTATACGACCTCAATACCATGTTCAACTGCCAATAAAGCATCTTCTTTAGTTGCAATTCCTTTTATTATTATTGGTAAATTACAGTAAGATTTAATTCTATCTATATCTTTCCATGTAAATCTCATTTGATATTCGAAACCAGTCGCTGATTGCCGAGAGGTGGTTCTATATCTTTTAGCTAAATCCCTTTCTCTTCTGCCATATGCATCTAAATCCACAGTTAAACATATTCCAGCATAATTATGGTCCATTGCACTTTTAATATTATTGTCTACCCAGTCTTTGTCCCCTCTGACATATAATTGAAATAACTTTGGGTAATTAACACTTTTAGCGACCTCTTCTAATCCCGGCATACATGTTGAACTTATCATATGCATTATACCAAATTCAGATGCAGCTAAAGTTGGAGCAGTACCAGCTCCATCAACAAAATCTTGCATTGAACCAATAGGTGCAAGAATGACAGGCATTTTAAGATTATGTCCAAACAGATGAACGGATAAATCTACATTTTCAACATCCCTTAATACTCTTGGTCTAAAGGCAATATTATCCAAAGCAAATCTATTTCTTTTAAAAGTTGTTTCGGTTTCAGATGCTCCAATGAGATAATCCCAAGTTTCTTTAGGAAGTTTTTCTCTAGCCTTTTTAACAAATTCGTGAAGTACTAAATATTCTTCACCCTCAATTTTACTACCCAATTTTTTTTTAGTCATTTTATTCTCCAAGTCATCCAATTGAACTATATAAAAATTAATCTTAAAAGCCATAAAAAACTTGCCTTAGCCAAAAAGCTAAGTTACACAACATTCATATGGTTTTGCGAGCGTGGCGGAATGGTAGACGCACTGGACTTAAAATCCAGAGTCCGATAAGGACGTGGGGGTTCAAGTCCCCCCGCTCGTACCATATAATTAATTTTATTGACCTTAATAAAGTACATAGGCCATTATATAAATGATCATTGCCCGTACAAGAAAAGATCTGAATAAAACTTTACAACAATTTTCTCAAAAGCCTGGCAAGTTAGCCTTAATACCAACTATGGGTAACTTGCATGATGGGCATTTATCATTAATAAGATTAGCTAAATTAAATGCTGAGAAAACAATTACAACAATTTTTGTCAACCCACTTCAGTTTGGAAAAAATGAGGATTACTTCAAATATCCAAGAACAGAAAAAATAGATATTCAAAAATTAACTAACGAAAATTGTGATATTTTATTTATCCCAATAAATAAAAATGAAGTATTTCCAGAACATGAAAAGTTGAAAAAAATTGAATCTGGGAAACTCGGAGATGAGCTCTGTGGTAGGATAAGACCAGGTCATTTTAACGGTGTTTTGACAGTAGTTAATAGAATTTTTGAAATGATAAAACCTGATATTGCAATCTTTGGAGCAAAAGATTATCAACAACAAATTTTAATAAAACAAATGGCTAAAAATTTACACCCTTCATTGTCTTTATTAAAAGCTCCGATTATAAGATCTAAAAATGGTGTTGCTTTATCTTCAAGAAATAATTATTTGTCTGATAAAGAAATTAAACTAGCCTCAAACTTATTTAAATGTCTTGAAAATAGTGTCAGATCTTATAAAAAAAATATTCTCGTATACAAAATTATAGAAAGTGCAAAAAAATTCTTAATTTCTAAAAATCTTGATCCTGATTATTTTGAACTAAGAGACAGTAAACTTAATAATATTAGAGATAATAATTTTAAAGGAAAAAAAATTTTTTTAAGTTCCGTAAAAATAAACAATACCAGATTAATTGATAATATTGAATTTTAAATGTTTGTTTTTCCTTTTGCTGATGAAAATCCAACGACAAAAAAACCAATTGTAAGTTGGAGCATCATTTTTATTTGTTCTATAATTTTTCTAAATTATACTTTTGAACAAGATTATATAAAAGAACAATTTTTTTTAAGCTTTGGTATGATACCAGCTATTTTATTTGGGAATTCTGAATTATCTAGTAGCTTAAAAATTGTTCCAGCTTTTATTTCAATTATAACGTCTATGTTTTTACATGGTGGTTGGATGCATTTGATAAGTAATATGACTTATCTATATATTTTTGGTGATAATATTGAAGAGAACTTGGGCAAAATAAAGTTTATTATATTTTATTTATTAACTGGAGGATTTGCAGCACTTTCACAGGCCTTATTAGATACTAATTCCACAACTCCTATGATTGGAGCTTCTGGAGCAATTGCTGGTGTCTTAGGCGCATATATAGTTCTTTTTCCAAAAGCAAAAATTAAAGTTTTCTTCTGGTTTATTATTATTTTTAAAATAATTAAAATAAGAGCTTTTATAGTTCTTGGAGGATGGATCATAATACAGTTTTTAAGTTTTAGTGTGGATGATTCAAATTCTGGAGGGGTAGCTTATGCTGCTCATATTGGAGGCTTCATTTCTGGGATTGTTTTAATTAATTTTATGAAAAATAAAACAAGAATAAAGCACAAACCATCAAGAAGTTCAATCCCTAACTCTAAATAAGTTTTAAAATGATCGATCATCAAATTCATTTTCTTCAACAATTTTACCTTTACCTCCTAGTTTAATTATTGCTGACAAAACTGCTTTCGATGCTTCCTCAAGTAACTCTTTATTTTCTGACCTTAAAACAATTGAAGTACCAAAATTCCCTGGTTTGAAATACGGATATGATCCAATTTTTATAGTTTTAAATTTTTTTTCAATTTTTTCCAAATCTTTCGCAATTAAACCCTCTCCAACATTACTAGAAACAGTTTTGGACTTAAGTTTTACTCCACCAACGAGATCATTTGAGATAGTATGAAACATTCCTTGCATAATTTTAGGAACTCCCGCAAAAACATATAAGTTTTCAATTTTATAACCTGGCGCTGCTGAAACAGGATTATCAATCAAGCTTGAATTAGATGGAATTATAGCCATTTTTTGTCGTGAAACATTAAACTCAATATTAGTACCTTCATAATGTATTTTTAATCTCCTCATAGCTTCAGGATCTTTAACTAGTTCTTTATTAAAGGCTTTAGCAACAGATTCAGTAGTAATATCATCATGAGTGGGACCTATACCTCCACAAGAAAAAACATATGTGAATTTTTTTGTAAAAGTTTTTACAGTTTCAATAATAGTTTTAGAATCATCAGAAATAATTCTCGCTTCAATTAACCTTACTCCAAGATTATTTAATTCGGTTGCAATCCAATTAATATTGGTATCTTGAGTTCTACCTGATAGAATTTCATCACCTATTATTATTATACCTGCTGTTGAAACCATAAATAGTTGCCTTTAAAAAAATTAATATTGTACGTAAATAGTTATGATAATATACATAACACATAACTTAACTTTTGGTCATAATGAATAATCAAATTGAAATACATAATAAAAAAGCATTTAAAAAAATGCACGAAGCAGGCATTTTAGCCGCAAAGGTATTAGATTATATTACCGAGTATGTAAAAAAAGGTGTTTCAACAGGAAAATTAAATGATCTATGTCATGATTATATAATTAAAAATGATGCTGTACCTGCACCTCTTAATTATAGAGGATTTCCAAAATCTACATGTATTTCAGTAAATCATGTTGTTTGTCATGGCATACCTGGTGATAAGATTCTTGATGAAGGCGATATCTTAAATATTGATATTACTGTTATTCTTGACGGGTGGTATGGAGATACTAGTCGTATGTATTTTGTAGGTGAACCCTCAAAAAAAGCAAAGTTTCTTACAAGGATCACGTATGAATGTCTATGGTTAGGTATTGAAACGGTAAAACCTGGAAGTACAACTGGTGATATAGGTCACGCAATTCAAATGCATGCAGAAAAAAATGGTCTGTCAGTAGTTAGGGATTTTACTGGCCATGGTCTAGGTAAAGTTTTTCACTCGCCTCCAACAATTTTACATTATGGACAGCCAAATACTGGTGATACACTTGAAGAGGGAATGATATTTACGATAGAACCAATGATTAATTCAGGTAAATATGATGTTAAAATTTTGTCTGATGGATGGACGGCTGTTACACGTGATAAAAGTTTGTCTGCACAATTTGAGCATAGCATCGGTGTTACATCGGATGGCTATGAGGTATTTACTATTTCTCCTAAAGGATATACCCAACCTGCATATCCAATTTAGGGACAAAGAGCTTTTGTTAAATGTTATTTTAAATTTTTTTCTATTGTTTTTTTTATAGATTTAGACGTTTCTTTAATAACAGGTTTAGCCTTCTTATATGCTTTGAAAGCAACTTCTCCTGCCTTTTTTCTTGCTGCAGGATTAGTTGCTAAAATTTTGATCGCATTTTTTAAAATTGAACCAATAATCATAAAAATCTCGTATTAAAATTAAAAAGAAAATATGTATATCTTAATATATTTTTTAAGTATAAGGAAATTGTATAAAATAATTCCTTATTATTATTTTTAATACAAATTACTTCACTAGGTTTTAATATGATTGAAAGATATTCAAGAAAAGAAATGGTCCAGATTTGGTCTCCTGAAGAAAAATTTAACATTTGGTTCCATATAGAAGCACATGCATGTGATGCCCAAGCTAAATTGGGAGTTATACCAAAAGAAGCGGCCAAAGTAATTTGGAAAAAAGGTAAATTTGATATAGATAAAATTGACGAGATTGAAAAAACGACTAAACACGATGTTATTGCTTTTTTAACAAATTTGGCTGAATATGTTGGCGATGACGCTAGATTTATTCATCAAGGAATGACATCATCTGATGTCCTTGATACTACTCTTTCAATACAATTAAAAAAAGCTTCAGATATTTTGTTGAGAGATATCGATCAGTTGCTTGAAACACTAAAAAAACGCTCTTTTGAGCACAAAAAAACTGTGACCATTGGAAGATCACATGCTATTCACGCTGAACCAGTTACTTTTGGCTTAAAGTTAGCCGGGTATTATGCTGAGTTTAAACGAAATAAAAAAAGATTACTTGAAGCCAAAAAAGAAATAAGCACATGCGCAATTTCTGGTGCTGTAGGTACGTTTGCACACATTGATCCATATGTAGAAAATTATGTTTCGGAAAAATTGGGATTAATCCCAGAAGAAGTTTCAACACAAATTATTCCCAGAGATAGACACGCAATGTTTTTTTCTACTCTTGGTGTTATTGCTTCCAGTATTGAAAGATTGTCTACTGAAATTAGGCATCTTCAAAGAACAGAAGTAAGAGAAGCAGAAGAATATTTCTCTCAAGGTCAAAAAGGTTCGAGCGCTATGCCTCATAAAAGAAACCCCGTACTTACAGAAAATCTTACTGGACTGGCTAGATTAGTTAGATCTTGTGTAACACCAGCTTTAGAAAATGTAACACTGTGGCATGAACGAGATATTTCTCATTCGTCTGTTGAAAGAATGATAGCTCCAGATGCAACAATAACTTTGGATTTTGCACTTTACAGGTTAAATAATGTTATTCAAAACTTACTTATATATCCTAATGCAATGCTATCTAATTTAGAAAAGTTGGGTGGTTTAGTCCACTCTCAACAAGTATTATTAGCACTTACTCAAAAAGGTGCAAGTAGAGAAAATGCTTATGAAATGGTCCAGAGCAATGCGATGAAGGTTTGGGAAACGCCAGAGCATAAAAGAAAAAATGTTTATAAAAGTTTACTGAAGAAAGATTCTAAAGTGTTAGAGTTTCTCAATGAAAGGGAAATAGATGATTTATTTAATCTTGATCAACACTTTGTTCATGTAGACACAATCTTTGATAGAGTTTTTGGTACAAGGGAATAATTTTATGTCCAAAAAGAAAATTTTATATGACGGAAAAGCTAAGACCATACTTGAGGGCCCTACTCCAGATACAGTAATACAATATTTCAAAGATGATGCTACTGCGAATAATGCTGAAAAACATTCAATAATTAACGGAAAAGGAGTTTTAAATAATTCTATTTCTGATTTTTTAATGAATAGAATCAATGAGATTGGAATACCAACCCATTACATAAAAAAATTAAATATGAGGGAACAACTTGTAAGAAAAGTTGAAATTATTCCTGTTGAATTTGTTGTTAGAAACATTGCTGCAGGATCTATTGTAAAGAGATTAGGATTAAAAGAAGGTAGAATTTTTTCTAGGCCTCTTATAGAGCATTATTTAAAAAAAGACGAATTAGGTGACCCTCTAATTAATGAAGATCATATTGTGAATTTTGAATGGGGAACTCGTGATGAATTGGATGAAATGAACGAGTATGGACTTCGTATAAATGATTTTCTAAGAGGATTATTTTTAGGAATTGGTCTCAAACTTATAGACTTTAAAATCGAATTTGGCCGATATTATTCTGAAGATGGTACCTCTATATTATTGTTAGCTGACGAAATAAGCCCAGACAATTGTAGATTATGGGATGTAAGCACAAATCACAAAATGGATAAAGATTTATTTCGTCAGGATATAGGTGGTTTAAAAGAGGCATATCAAGAAGTTGCAGACAGATTAGGAATTCTTCCTGAAAAGAAAAAATACTCAAATGCTAAAACTGAAATTGTTAAATAAAGAGAGCTTTAATGAAAGTTATAGTAAATATATCCCTTAAAGAAGGTGTGTTAGACCCAGAGGGACAAGCGATTAAAACTTCCTTATCAAACCTTGGTTTTGAAAATTTAAATGATGTACAAACTGGAAAACAAATTATTTTGAATTTTAAAAATTTAGAAGAGAAAGAAGCTGTTTTAGAGACTAAAAAAATGTGCGAGGATTTATTAGTAAATACTGTTATTGAAAAATATAAAATTAATATTTTAAGGGATTAAGGGTACAGTGCGCTCAGGAGTTACAATATTTCCAGGGTCAAATTGTGATAGAGACATAATTGTCGCTCTAAAAAATATCACAGGGAAAGCACCTATTAAAATGTGGCATAAAGATATAGAATTTCCAAATTTAGATCTAATTGTAATTCCTGGGGGGTTTAGCTTTGGTGATTATCTTAGATGTGGAGCTTTAGCTGCAAGATCTCCCGTTATTAAAAGCATAAAAAATCATATAAGTCGCGGAGGTGCTGTTCTTGGTATATGTAACGGATTTCAAATATTGATCGAAGCAGGAATACTTCCTGGTTCATTAATTAGGAATAAGAAATTACTTTTCACCTGTAGAGATACAATGTTAGAAATACAGGACACTATTGTAAGTCCTTTTCTTTCTGGTTTAAAAAAAGAGCTTCATTTAAATATACCTGTAGCTCATAACGAAGGTAATTTTTTTGCATCAGAGACACTATTAAATGAATTGAAAAATGATGGAAGAATAGCTTTTAAATACATAAAAGAGATAAATAATGATATTGATTATAATCCTAACGGTTCATCTAATGATATCGCAGGAATATTATCAAAAAATGGAAGAGTTTTAGGTATGATGCCTCACCCTGAGAGAGCTATTAATAAACTACATGGTGGAACAGACGGTTTGAAATTTCTTACCAAAAGTTTTGAACAAATAATTGGTTAAATTATGAAAATTTTAAATCAAGAGCTTTACAATATAAATAAAAATGAATATCAAGCCCAACAAATAAGCACACTTGTAGATGCTAAGGGAATGGGATTAACTGAAGATGAGTTCCATTTAATTTGTAAAAAAATTAAAAAAATTCCAAATAAAACTGAATTAGGTATTTTCTCGGCTATGTTTTCAGAACATTGCTCTTATAAAAGTTCAAAAAAATGGCTTAAAACTTTGCCTACTATAGCAAAGCACGTAATTCAAGGACCAGGCGAGAACGCTGGGGTTATTGATATTGGAGACAACTTAGCAGCTGTCTTTAAGATAGAATCACATAACCATCCATCATTTATAGAACCTTATCAAGGAGCTGCAACCGGTGTTGGAGGCATTTTGAGAGATGTTTTTACCATGGGTGCAAGACCTATAGCTTTGTTAAATGCATTAAGATTTGGTTCTCCAACTGAACCCTTAACAAAACACCTTGTCTCAGGAGTGGTTAAAGGAATTGGAGGGTATGGAAATTGTATTGGTATTCCTACAGTTGGTGGAGAAACAAACTTTGATCAATCATATGATGGAAATATATTAGTAAATGCAATGGCAGTTGGTCTAGCAAACAAAGATAGAATATTTTACTCCGCGGCAACTGGGAGCGGCAACCCTGTTATATATGTAGGAGCCAAAACTGGAAGAGATGGAATACATGGCGCCACTATGGCATCAACTGAATTTACAGATAATAGCTCAGAAAAAAGACCAACCGTCCAAGTAGGTGATCCTTTTACTGGAAAGTTGCTCTTAGAAGCCTGTCTTGAATTAATGAGTACTGATGCTGTATTATCTATTCAAGATATGGGAGCTGCTGGATTAACAAGTTCAAGTGTTGAAATGGCTTCAAAAGGATCATTGGGCATGCATTTAAACTTAGATTTGGTTCCTACAAGAGAGGATAAAATGACCAGTTACGAAATTATGCTCTCTGAAAGTCAAGAAAGAATGTTGATGATTTTAAAACCTGGCTCAGAAGAAAAAGCAAAATTAATTTTCGATAAATGGGATTTAGACTTTGCTGTCATAGGTGAAGTAACTAAAACAGGTAGATTAATTTTAGATAAAGATGGTTTTGAGGCATGTAACATCCCAATTAACCCGCTTGTAGAAGATGCTCCTGAATATGAACGACCCTACGAAATTATTCAGAATAAAAATGTCATTAAAATAAATGAGTTAAAAATCAACTACACGGTAGATGAAATTTTAGCCAAAATTTTTCAAAATCCTAATATATCCAGTAAAAGATGGATCTGGGAACAGTATGATAGCTCTGTAATGGGTGATACAATTTCTTCAAATGGCAAAAGCGATGCTTCCGTAATAAAAATACATGGAACTGAAAATAGTAAAAGTTTTGGCAAAGGAATTGCTATCACAACTGATTGTACGCCAAGGTATGTAAAATCAGACCCAATTAATGGTGGAATGCAGGCAGTATGTGAAGCAGCAAGAAATGTTGCTGCCTCTGGAGCCAAACCTTTGGCTATTACAAATAATTTAAATTTTGGTAATCCAGAGAAAAAAAATATCATGGGTGAAATTGTTGGATCTATCAAAGGAATTTCTAAAGCCGCATCCTTTTTAAATACTCCAATCGTTTCTGGAAACGTTTCTCTTTATAATGAAACTAATGGAAAGGGAATTCTACCAACACCAGTAATAGGTATGGTAGGTGTTATAGATGAGGTCGAAAATTGTCTTGAAATGAATGCAAAAGAAAACAATACTCTAGTAATTTTAGGTCAATCAGAAAATTTTACTGAAGGTTGGGTTGGCTGTAGTATTTATCAGGAAATAGAAAACAAGATAATTGACGGGGCTCCTCCTCCTGTTGATTTAGAAAAAGAAAAAAAAATTATCGAAATATTATTAAAATTACATACTAAAAAACTTTTGACAGCAGCACATGATATTTCTGATGGTGGTTTACTAACAACGACCTGTGAAATGTTATTTAAAAATAATTTAGGTTTAAATTTGAATTTACCTAAATCATTGTTAAATAGTGATGGTAAAGACCCTATACTTCATTCATGGTGTTTTGGTGAAGATCAAGGAAGAATTATAGTAGCCACTGAGAAAATTGATAAAGTTAAATTTTTTCTAGAAAATAATAGTTTAGATTATTTCATTCTTGGGAAGACTAATGCAAGCAATAACTTGAATTTAAACGACATGACTACTATATATATTAACGATTTAAAAAACTCTAATGAAAAAACATTACCTTTTATAATGGGTCAACATGAATAAATTTAGGTTTTAACATGTCTATGACAGCGGCTGAAATTGAAGAACTTATTCTTAAATCTTTTCCAGATGCAAAAATTACTATAGATGATTTAAGAGGAGATGGAGATCACTATGCTGCTCAGATAGTTTCTGAAAAATTTAGAGGATTAACCAGAGTCCAACAGCATAAGCTGGTTTATAATGCTTTAGGCGGGAAAATGGGTAATGAGCTACATGCCTTAGCTTTAAATACATTGCCACCGAAAAATTAAAGGAGACCTATGATGGAACAAAATACAAAAGAAAAAATCGAAAATATAATAAATGATAATGAAGTATTATTATTTATGAAGGGTACCCCAGTAATGCCACAATGTGGCTTTTCAGCTGCTGTAGTTGGTGTCTTAAGCCATATAGGCATAAAATTTAACAGCGTAAATGTTCTTGAAGATTCTGATATAAGAGAAGGTATAAAAGAGTATTCTGACTGGCCTACTATACCGCAACTTTATGTTAAAAATGAGTTTGTAGGTGGATGCGATATTATTAGGGAAATGCATGAAAATGGTGAGCTCACCGAATATTTTCAGAACGCAGGTATTAATACCTAATTAATAAATATTAAAGGCAATATTTTAATACGTTTAAGATTTTAACGTGAATAAAATTCAATAACTAGGTTGGTTTCCATTTGTACTGGATATGGAACATCATCAGGCATAGGTATTCTTAATAATGAACCAGTAAACTTTGAATGATCAACTTCTACGTATTCAGGAACATCTCTTTCAGGCGTGGTTGTTGCTTCAATAACAGCTGGAATACCTTTTGCTTTTTCTTTTAATGAAATGACTTCGCCAATATTTATCATTCTTGAAGGAATGTTGCATCTACTACCATTAACCATTACATGACCATGATTTATTAATTGTCTACATGCAAAAACAGTAGGCGCCAATTTCATTCGGTATAAAATAGCGTCTAATCTACATTCTAAAATACCAATTAAATTGGCTCCGGTATCACCTTTTTTTCTGACTGCAGCAGTGTAGTATTTTTTGAACTGCTTTTCACCTATATTACCATAATAACCTTTTAATTTCTGTTTAGCCATTAATTGAACGCCATAATCTGTAGGTTTTTTTCTTCGCTGACCATGTTGACCTGGAGCGTATTCTCTATCATTTAAGGGAGATTTTGGTCTTCCCCATAAATTAACCCCTAATCTTCTATCAATTTTATGTTTTGAGCTAGTTCTTTTATGATCTGACTTAGGCATATTTTAAACCTTTTTATCTACTACTAAAAGAGTAGTTAATTATTCCAATCAGAAGTTATAACTTCGGGATAAATAACACCACGTCATTATCCACATTATCGGAACTGAGACTGCAAAATACTATTAAAATGTTAAAAGTCAAGTACGATTTGAACTTCCTGATAAGGATCTAATAATTCCATGAAGTGTTCTTAAATCCTGATGTGTCAAAGATGCTCTGTTAAATAAACTTCTTATATTTCTTTTAACAACGGGCGCCATTTCTGGTGAGTGGAAAAAACCAGACTTACTGAGTAAAAAATCTAATTGTTGATAAAAATACTCCCTATCACCAACATTAGAAATTTCGGTACTTTTTTTTAATTTTTTGTTTACTTTAATAGGGACACTACCGTCTTTAAAATAGGACATTTTGAACTTATTCCATTCCCAACAAATCAACAATACTGCTTGAGATAGATTTAAAGATGAAAAGTTTTGGTTTAACGGAATTGAAATTGTATAATCTGCTTGTACTACATCGTCATTTGATAAACCTGACTGTTCAGGACCAAACAGAAAACCTACTTTTCCACCATTAATAACATGATGAAAAGATTTGTCTATTGCCTCAAAAACATCTAAAGACTTTGTGCCAATAACACGTTTTCTAGCAGTAGTGGCAAATAATAAAGAAATATCTTTGGTGGCTTCTTCTAAAGATTTATAAACATTTGTTTTTTTTAGCACGTCATCGGCTCCAGCTGAAATGGCATACGCCGAGCTATTTGGCCAGCCATCTCTTGGTACTATCAATCTAAGCTTTTCGATACCAAAATTTTTCATTGCTCGTGCTGAAGAACCTATATTTTCTCCAAGTTGTGGCTTAGACAAAATTATATAAGGAGTTAAATTAATCATATAAGCACATATATTAAGTTTTTCTCCATATCGTTTTATCAGGTCTATCCTCTAACACAATATCGAGTTTAAGCAATTTCTCTCTTATTTGATCTGCTTTAGTATAATCTTTTCTATCTTTGGCAGTTTTACGTTCTAGTATAAGTTCTTCTATTTCTTTTTCAGCTAATGAGATTTCAAAACTTTGACTTTGATTCAATTCTTTACGAAACTTAAACCATTCTTCAGTCGATTGAGATAAAATACCCAAAAGTTTACTAGAGTTTTTTAATTTTTGAGCACACTCTTTACTTCCTTTATTCGCTTCATCAGTTAGATAATGAGCTCTGGCAAGAGCTTTAGGAGTATTTATATCATCACATAGATTAATAATAAGCTCCTCATCTGGCTTACCATTAACTTCAAAACCTTCAACAGCTCTGTAAAGTCTAGACAATGACTTTTTGGCTTCTTCCAAAGATTTTTTACTAAAGCTAAGGGGAGCTCTGTAATGAGCTTGTAATAGAGCATATCTAATAGCTTCACCGTCAAAATGAAAAAGAAGTTCATTGATAGTAGTAAAGTTTCCAAGTGACTTTGACATTTTTTCACCATCAGAAGTTACATAACCATTATGAAGCCAAAAATTAGCCATAACTTCTGAGTCATTTGCACAACAAGATTGAGCAATTTCATTCTCATGGTGCGGGAAAATTAAATCTAGACCACCTGCGTGTATATCAAATTGTTCACCTAAATACTTTTTACTCATAGCGGAACATTCAATATGCCAACCCGGTCGTCCTCTTCCCCAAGGACTATCCCAACCTGGTAAATCCTCTGTAGAAGGTTTCCATAGAATGAAGTCACCTGGTTTATCTTTATATTCTGCAATATCAACTCTGGAACCTGACATCATATCCTTGAGCGACCTTCCTGATAACATTCCATATTTTTTAAATTTTCCAACCGAAAAAAGAACATTTCCTAAAGAAACATAAGCAAACCGTTTTGAAATTAATATTTCAATCATCTCAATTATTTCATTAATGTGATCTGTAGCCCTTGGTTCAAAATCAGGATTTAAATTACCTAATGATTTACAATCGTAATGAAAATTTTTTATCGTCTCTTTAGTCAATTCCGATATTTGTATTTCTTTCTCAGTCGCTCTTTTGTTGATTTTGTCATCAATGTCAGTGATATTTCTAACATAAGTTACTTTAGGATACATTGTTCTAAGTAATCGAACTAAAACATCAAATACAACTAAGGGCCTTGCGTTACCAATATGAATAAAATCATAAACTGTAGGTCCACATGCGTACATTCTAACATTATTTTTATCAATGGGATTAAAAACAGATGTTTTTTTTTCAAGGGTATTATATAAATATAAGTCATTCATAGTAACAGCCGCTCTTCAATTCTTGTTATTTAGTCGTTCAACAATTTTTTGTCTTCCCATTGTTAAAACTAGATTTGCCATTTCTGGACCATTATTTTGTCCTGTTAGACATAATCTAAGAGGTTTGAATAAGTCTTTACCTTTTTTACCACTTTCCTTCATTAACAAACTGGTCCAAGTTGACCAAGTGTTTTTATCAAAACTATCCTTTGGTAGAGTTTTCAATGCTAAATGTGTAAACTCGTGATCATCATTTTTAGTTTTAATTTTTCCATAAACAATATCCCACCAAAACTTAATATCATTAAAAGTATTAATATTTCCTTTAATTAAATTCCAAAATTCTGTGGTTATTTCAAAATCTAAAGTATTTAATTGACCACTAATATCATCAAAATCGATTAATTGAAAAAATTTAGAATTCAAGTTTAACAATTCCACTTTGTCAAATTTAGGTTTAGATTTTCCAAATTTATTAATATCAAAATCATTAATTATTTGATTTATGTTTTTAAAAATATCAATTGAATCAGAGGTGCCAACCTTGGATAACAATGATGATATTGCCATTGGTTGGAAACCTTCTTGTCTTAAGTCTTTTAGTGACAAACTACCCAGTCGTTTAGAAAGACCTTCTCCTGAAATATCTGTTAATAATGATAAATGCCCTAACCTAGGGGGCGAGGATCCTAATGCTTCAAATAATTGAATTTGCGCAGCAGAATTTGTCATATGATCTTCACCTCTTAGAATATCTGTTACTTCAAAGTCAATATCATCAACAACTGAGGCAAGTGTATATATAACTCTGCCATCTTCTCTTAAAATAACAGGGTCAGATAAATTGGACATGTTATATTTACTTTCACCTTTAACCAAATCATCCCAATTTACGTCAATGTGATTTAATAAAAATCTATAATGAGGTTTTTTTCCTTTAGATTTAAGATCAGCAATCTCTGAGTCTGACAATTTAAGAGAAGATCTATCATAAATAGGGGGTTTTCCAGAAGATAATTGACTTTTTCTTTTTAAAGACAATTCATCTGCAGTTTCAAAACATGGATACGCTCTTTTTTTATTAAGTAATACTTGTAAGGCATTTTCATAATAAGATAATCTAGAAGATTGTTTTTCTAAACTATCCCAGCCTATATTCATCCAACTTAAATCTTCTTTAATTGCATTTTCATATTTTAAAAACGATCTGTCTTGATCCGTGTCATCTATTCTTAGCATAAAATGCCCATTATTTTTTCTGGCAAATAAAAAATTTACTAGTGCGGTTCTAAAGTTTCCAATATGCAGGTAACCAGTTGGACTTGGAGCAAAACGAACTTTCATTACAACTAATTCCTAGTTTAAAATAGATACAATATTTATTTTTATATACAGTTTGATCAATTCCAATTTCTAAATCCACTAGTTAGAGGATATCGTCTATCTCTACCAAAGGCCTTTTCTGTGACTTTTGGTCCAGGTGCAGATTGAAATCTTTTATATTCAGATCTTGATAAAAGCATAGAGATTTTTTTCACATCTTCTACTTTATAACCCTCAGCAACTATTTGATCTATTGATAAATTATCTTCGACTAATTTTTTTAAAATTGCATCAAGAATGTCGTACTCAGGAAGACTGTCAGTGTCTTTTTGATCTTCTCTTAACTCAGCGCTAGGAGGTTTTGTTATTATTCTTTCAGGAATAACTTCACCATTTGGCCCTAAAAACTCCGGAGGTTTATTTGAATTTCTCCATTTACATAATCTAAAAACATCACTTTTCCAGACGTCTTTTATAACTGCGAACCCTCCACACATATCTCCATATAAGGTAGCATAACCAACTGCATATTCAGATTTATTTCCTGTTGCTAATACCATTGATCCATATTTGTTAGAAATTGCCATTAAAAGTAAGCCTCTTAATCTAGATTGAATATTTTCTTCCGTTATTCCTGGAGAAACATTGGGACCTTTAAATCCTAAAAGGATATTATCAACCGTTTCCATACCATTTTTAATATCTAAATACGAATAATCTATTCCTAAATTGTAAGATGCTAACTTTGCGTCTTCTAAACTTTCTTGACTGGTATAAGGGCTTGGCATCATAACTGCTCTTACTAAATTTGGTCCTAGAGCATCAGTTGCAATTGCCGCTACTAATGCAGAATCTATTCCACCAGACATTCCAAGAACAACCCCAGGAAAACCATTATTTTGAACATAATCCCGTACACTTACAACTAGTGATTTATATAAAGCTTCTATATTTGAAGAAACACTATTAATATTTTCTTTGAAGGTCCATTTATTATTAATTTTTTGTAAATCAATTTTTATTACATGTTCTTGAAAATCATTTAATTGGATATTTAATTTACCTTTATCACTTAAACAAAATGATGCACCATCAAATATTAATTCATCTTGGCCACCTACTCTGTTTAAATAAATTAAAGGCAATTTCGACTCTAAAACTCGAGAAACAGCTACTGACATTCTTTGATCATTTTTTTTAACAGAATAAGGTGATGCATTAATAGAAAGTATTATTTCTGCTCCAGTTTCACATAAACATTCTATAACAGTTTCAGTCCATATATCTTCGCAGATTGGTAATCCAATCAATACATCTCTTACTTTAACTGGACCAGATAGTGAACCAGGAGAAAAAATTCTTTGTTCATCAAATACACCAGTGTTTGGAAGATTATACTTATCTCTGTAAGATAAAATTTCTCCTTTATCTAAAACAAAAACTGAGTTTTTAATTGATTTATTTTCTTTTCTAGGAGCACCTAGAATAATAGCTGCTTTACCATCATTAGTAAGTTTAGCTAGTGAAATAATTTCATTTTCAACAAGTTCTAAAAATTCATTTCTAAGAACTAAATCATCAATTGGATATCCAGTAACATATAATTCAGGAACAACAATTATATCAATTTCTTCACTTAAACTATCCCTAATTTTTATTAATTTGATAATATTACCCTTAACATCACCAACTATCGGATTTAACTGAGCGAGAACTATTTTAAGATTGTTTTTCATAATTAACTCATCAAACAGATTATTATTAACGCCTAAGAAGAAACTCTCTTCCAAGTTTTACTTGAGATTTACCACCATAAGAAATAATGTCAGCTGTCGCATAAGTTTCAGACCATCTGCTTGGAAGATATGATCCAGTCCCAATAACATCTACAGGAACGTTCGCCAGAGAAAAAACTTTACATTTTTCTGGACCAAATCCACTAGAAGCAACAATTTTAACTTTTTTAAAGCCTGCATTATTAAGTATCTCTCTGAGATGCCAAACTGACGCCGCAGAAACACCAGTGCCAATTAAATAACGAAGCTCTTGCTCTGTTCTGTATCCTCTAATAGACTCAGGAGCATTTCTCTCTAAAACCGCATAAGAACCTGCTACATCTAATCCTTCAATATACCTTCCACCATGAGTATCTAATCTTAATGATAAAGTTCCATTGTTAGCCAAATGTTTAAACGATCTGCAAATCATAAGACCATCAGTTATTTCTTTACCAAAATAATCAATTAAAACAGTTAATGGTTGATCAGGCCAAGTGGAATGAAACATTTCTGCAGCTTTTAAGGTCGAACCAGCATAACCAACTAAAGCATGAGGCATAGTACCCAAACCCTTTGTGTTTTGAAACAGGTGGGCCGTCTTATCTGTAGCACATCCTATAAATCCAATCGCATTCATTTCAGATTTAACTCTTTGAGATCCAATGTATGCTCCATAAGCCATTAAATCGGCCATGTCTGCACCTGCACAATGACGAGCATCCATTGCTAGAAAAGATGTTTGACGTAAACTTTCTACCATAGATCTAGCATTGTAAGCAGCTACACAAGTCGCTCCAATTTTTTGAAGTAAAGCTGTTTCTAAATCTACTAATAATAACATAGAACCAGATATATAGACCATTGGCTCTCCAGCTCCTACGTCACTTCCTTCTTCAAAACAGCGATTAATATTAACGTTACCTTTTCTTTCTTTTATAATATGTTGAAGCCAGTCAAGTGCTGGATTTAAAGCCGATATCACAGGTCTGCGCATAAAAATTGCATAAGTAACTTCAGTATCACCAAACTCAGCTACAACATCTCTAGTTCTTAAAAAGTATGTGTCTGTAACAGACGATAACTGGTCAGGATTTGGCCTTAAGTCATTTGGCCAAGATATTTTTTTTATTAGATTAATATTAGGTTTCTTTTTATTTTCAGCCAATTTTAAACCTTCAAGATACCGCCACAATTTTTTTTGCAAGGTTAGTTCTATTTTCTGCAAGCAAGTCAGCTACTAAAAACGCTAACTCCAAGGATTGAGTTGCATTAAGTCTTGGATCACAATGTGTATGATATCTGTCAGCTAAGTTAGCTTCATTTACTTCATACACTCCACCAACACATTCAGTAACATTTTGTCCTGTCATTTCAAAATGGACTCCTCCAGGTACAGTATGCATTTCGTTATGAACTTCAAAGAAACCTCTAACTTCAGCCATAATATCATCCATTTTTCTTGTCTTAAATCCTGAAGATGCTTTTACCGTATTTCCATGCATTGGATCACAACACCAGCCAACTATCAAACCTGATTTTTTAACAGCTGTTATTAAAGGTTTTAATTTTTTATAGACATCGGCAGAACCCATTCTAGCAATAAGAGTAAGTCGTCCAGCTTGATTTAATGGGTTTAGCTTTTCAATAAGTCTTAATAAATCGTCAGGATCTGTTGAGGGCCCACATTTTAAACCAATTGGGTTAGCTATGCCTCTCATATATTCTATGTGCGCTTCATCAATACTTCTAGTTCTATCTCCTACCCATAGCATATGTGCTGAAGTTGCAAACCATCCTTTTTCTTCAGTAATAGTGTCTTTTCTAGTGAGTGCTTCTTCGTAATTAAGTAAAAGACCTTCATGCGAAGTATAAAATTCAGTTTCTCTAAGCTGAGCAGTATTCTCTGGTGTCATGCCACAAGCATTCATAAACTCTAATGATGAAGTTATTTGAGATGCAAGTTCTTTATATTTTATTGCTTCATTAGTTCCACTAACAAACTCAAGGTTCCATTCATGTAATTTAGTCAAATCTGCCATACCACCACTTGCAAAAGCTCTCAGCAAATTTAGTGTAGAGGCAGATTTATCATAAACTTGAAGAAGCCTTTCTGGATTAGGTTCGCGTGCTTTATCTTCAAAGGCCATATCATTAACCATATCTCCACGATAACTTGGCAAAGAAACATCATTAATTACTTCAAAAGGGGAAGATCTAGGCTTAGAATATTGACCTGCCAATCTTCCTATCTTTATAACAGGTAAAGCAGAACCAAAAGTAAGCACAACAGCCATTTGCAACAACACTCTAAAGCTATCCCTGATATTATTAGCATTATGTTCTACGAAAGATTCAGCGCAGTCACCACCCTGAAGTAAAAAAGCTTTGCCCTCTGCAACATCTGCCATTCTTTTCCTAAGTCTCCTAGCTTCTTCGGCAAATACTAAAGGCGGTCTAATTGAAAGTTCTTTTTCAACAGAGGCTATTTTATCCATGTCACTATATTCAGGAACTTGCTTTATCGGAAATTTTCTCCAAGAATCTATTTTCCAGTCATTCATCTTTTTTCCCTTTAAATAACTCAATATTAACTAAATTAATTAATAATTAAACATTCCATTAACAGAATTTAGCCAAATCTTCAATTACTCAGTTAAAATTCACTATTAAGATCTCATCGTTACAAATTCTTCTGCAGCTGAAGGATGAATTCCAATAGTGCTGTCGAAATCTGACTTAAGAGCACCTGCTTTAATTGCGATTGCTATTCCTTGAATTATTTCTGCAGAATCTGGACCTATCATGTGGGCTCCTATCACCTTTTGTGAATTGTCATCAACTATCAATTTCATTAATGTTCTTTCAATATTTCCAGAAATAGTATTTTTTAATGCTCTGAACTCGCTTTTGTATTCTCTTGCTTTGATACCTTTTTTTACAGCGTCTTCATAGGTAATACCAACTACTGCGATTGAAGGTTGACTAAAAACAGCGCTTGGAACATTACTATATGAAACATATCTGTTAATTTTTCCAAACTCACGGTCAGCAAAAGAATGACCTTCTGCAATAGCAACAGGAGTTAATGTGATTTTATCAGTAACATCGCCAATTGCAAATATAGAATTGATATTTGTTTGATTGAAATTATTTACCAATACTTCTCCACGTTTACCTAAATGAACTCCAATCTCTTCCAAACCTAAATTGGAGACTTTAGGTAATCTTCCTGTGGCACCCATTACAGTTTTTACACTTAGGCTTTTGTTATTTGAAAGATGGATCTTATGCAATTGCCCTTCTTCTTCAATCTTTGATATAGTAACTTTATTATGTATCGTTATTCCTTTTTGCTCCATTGAAGTCATTAAATGTTGCCTAATATCTTTATCAAATCCTCGCAAAGCCATGTCAGCTCTAAAAATAAGATGAGTATCCACTCCAAATCCATTGAATATACCTGCAAATTCAACTGCAATATAGCCAGATCCATAAATCGCAATAGAATCCGGCAATTCGAGAAGATCCAAAGCTTTATCTGAGTTAATCATGTAATTGTTTCCTTCAAAGTTAGGAAAAGATGATTCACCACCAGCGGCTATCATGATTTTTTGAGAAGATAGTTCAATTTTTTTATTATCTTCTTTTATTATTGAAACAGTATTTGGTCCTGTAATTTTACCCCAGCCTGAAATTAAGTCACAGCCTGAATTTTTTATTAAATTAACATAAATTTCATGCAGTCTATCTAATTCTTTATTCTTTTTTAGAATAAGTTCATGCCAGTTACTTTGAAAATTACTTACTTGCCAGCAAAATCCTTCTGCATCTGACACTTGTTCAGAAAATTGAGACGCATACACCAATAATTTTTTAGGCACACAACCTCTGAGCACGCATGTGCCCCCAGCTCTATCACCCTCTACAACTAATACTTTGGCACCATATGATGCAGAAATTCTTGCTGTTCTAGTTCCTCCTGAACCTGCTCCAATAACAATAAGATCGTAATCAAATTTTGACATAAAATCTCCAAAATTCCCTAAAAAAGAGCTTGTTTATGTGCAATCAAAAAATTGCCTCTGCTTTCATTGTCATACCTACATCTTTTGTACTCGTAAAGCAATTAACAGCACCATTTAATTTATTTTCAATATTTATAAACAAATCGTCATTAGCGTATACCGGTGCAATACCTCTGTGAGAAAAAGATTTAACCTTGGCTTTTTTATACTTTTCTGCAGCTCTTAGCATCAATGTTGCTTGTAATGGCCCATGAAAAACTAAATCTTTGTATCCTTCCTCATTAGTTGAGTAAGGGTAATCATAGTGTATTCTATGCCCGTTAAATGTTATTGCTGAATATCTAAATAACATTGTTGGATGCGTATAAATTTTTTCTTCATAATCTGATTTTAAAAAGGGTAAATTATTTTTAATGAAAGTAGTATTCTCATTTTTATTATAATCTCTATAGACAAGGTCATGATCTTCTTCAATCATTAATTTATTATCTACAAAGAATTCATACTTTGCAGTTACAAAACATAATAGTCCAGACTTCCCATTTTTTAAGTTTATATCAATTACCGTAGATTTTTTTTTAACTATGTCTCCAATTTTTAATGAATTTAAAAAATGAGTTCTACATCCTGCCCACATTCTTCGAGGAAGCGGTATTGGAGGAAGAAATTCGCCTTTTTGAGGATGAGAGTCTTTACCTAACAAAGACGATTTTACTATTGCAGGTGCCAGAGCCCAATGAAGACCTGATGATGCTATGTCACCTTTTTGAGGGCTTCCTGGATCTTCATCAAGTGTTGCCCTAAATCTTTTTTCCAAACCTTGTGTGACTTCATCAAATGCTATCTCATCATTACCTATCCATGATTTTAATTCATCAATATTTATTTTCATATCATCCACTTTATAATTTTTAATATAAGATTTAATTTAATATATTGAAAATTATAATCTAAAACAAGATAACTGAAATAAATGTTTGAGGTTACATATGAATGACATTCTTAAATTAAACGTTGGTATTGCTGGATGTGGTACAATGGGATTACCTATGTTGGAAGTTCTTTTAAAAAATGGAGTGAATGCTTTTGGTTATGATGTAAAATCAAAAGAAAATTTTCCAACTTTGAAAAAAAATTTCATCTCTTCAAAAGTAAATTTTTTTGAAAAATCAGATATTATTTTTAGTGCTGTTAGGGATATAAATCAAACCGTAGAACTTTGCGAGGGTAAGAATGGACTTTTTAAAGTAAACGCCCAAAAAATACTTATAATTAGTTCAACTTTATCACCAGCTTTTTTAAGTAACTTTATTAATAAAGTTCCTGAAAACATTACAATTATTGAAGCTCCGATGTCTGGTGCTCCCATGAGCGCCAAGAACGCAACATTAACATTTATGGTTGGATCTTCAAAAAAAGAATTTGATAAAATTTTACCAATTTTAGAGATTTTAGGTAAGAAAATTCATCATATTGGCGAATTTGGATCAGGAATGTCCGTCAAGGTATTAAATAATTTTGTTGCATCATGTTCTGTTGTTGCAGTAAGGCATGTTTTGTCTGAAGCTAAAAATCTTAATATTACTACAAAGCAGCTGCTTAGTATTCTTAATTGTTCATCTGGCCAAACGTGGTTTGGTGAGAACTTAGATAATATAGATTGGGCAAAAGAAAGTTATACCAAAAACAATACAATTGCCATTTTGGAAAAAGATGTAAAGAGCTACCTAGATGGACTTGCAAATTCAAAAAATAAAAC
>QBYJ01000018.1 GCA_003282885.1 SAR116 cluster bacterium AG-325-F22 | reverse complement strand
AAAAAGCTTCACTAGTCCTAACAGCAGGTTGTAACCTTCTACTTAAAAACTCATCGTTTGTTTGAAAGGATTCTAGACGGTCTTCTCGTAAATCTTTTACCCTTTGTTCAACTAGTTTGTAATAAGCAGCTGTGGCTGATAAACGGTAGTTGGTAAAAGAATCTATTTCTTCTATTTTGGCAACAACATAAGAAAGTTGGTTTAAATCTTTTTGAAAATCTGGATAAGCTATTGATTTTTTGTCTAGATTTTTCTCTGTAGTCTTTGAAACTGATTTTGTGATTTCTGTAATTTGTTTCTCAAGATTACTTAAATGAAAACTTTGTTCTCTGACTTGGCTTAAACCCAATAAAGAAAGTACCTGGTAAGTCTCAAGTTCAACAATTCTTTGAAGAAGTCTTCCAGTTCTTCTTGTTCTTAGATTTTTATTTTGTATAAATACCCTTCTAAATCCAGAACCAAGAAAATCAGTCCTGTCAGATTTAAAAGACATGAAAACATTAGCTCCATCTTCAGCAACGTTTGAGCCTGCAAAATTATCGTGAAAAAAAAATTTTTCAATGTCAATAGGTTTAAAATTATGACTAGATTGTGCCATTTCAATCCATGATGACAAAAAATGTTGTCCAGGAAACTTTTCTAAAAAAACTTTTGGTAATAAATTTAAAAAATTTACATCAAATAACTCTGGTATATTTTTATTATCACCTTCAATTTTATTAGCATATATTAATGTTAGTGATATGAATTCTGTATGACATTCATATCGGATAATTAAATCTTTTCCTTCAGCCACCCAGTATTTTGATGGCTCTTTTGGTAAACTTTGAAAATTTAATTTCTTTAAATATTTGCTTAAATAATTCCAAGCATTCTTTTCATCGTTATCTTTTATTAAATACGCAAAGTGAAAAGTTCTTAGATTGTTGCCTAATTTAATATAAGGTCTAGCATGAAGTTCATCTCTTAAAGATAATGAATCATTGGTTGTTATTTTATTCATATTTCCATCTTATCACTTTATTTATATAGATGGAAGAATTCGAAATTAATTTATAAATAGATTATATTTTATAAAACTTACTAATTTTGTTTTAGGAAGCTTATTACTTTTTTATATGTATCAAATTCATAAAGATTATTATGCCCAGCATTAGGAATATAAAGGGCCTCTTTTGGTTTTGGGCCTGAATTAAAAACCCTTTTTCCAAACTCTATACTGATTATTTTATCTTTTAAACCATGTAAAACAAGTAATGGTGAATTAATATTCTTTACTTTACCAATAATATCATAATGATCTAAAACTAACCATCTAGCAGGAAGATACCAGTATTGGCGCATAGCTACGTCTGCTATGGAAGTATAAGGAGCCTCTAAAATGGTTGCTTTAAAGCTTTCTTCTGTTGAAAATTTCACAGCCAACCCACACCCTAAAGACTCTCCGTATAGAATAGTTTTGTTTACAGGAATGTTATAATTAGTTAAAAAATCTAAAGCTGCTTTACCGTCTAAGTAAAGACCACTTTCTGTAGGGTTACCTTTGTTTTCTCCATAGCCTCTATACTCAAGCAATAACAAACCATAACCTTTGTCTATAAAGGGTTTAAATTTTTGGACTCTGTGGCCTATATGACCTGCGTTGCCGTGAAATACAACTATAGTACCATTCTCACTTTTAGATGGTTTTTTAAAAAGAGACTTTAAAAGTATCCCATCTAAAGTAGTAAAATTAATTTTTTCTAACCCTGTATTGTTATAGTAAGAAATATTAAGTTTCTCTTTAGATGGTTGATATAATAAAGATCTTTGAAAGATAAACATGATTAATATTACGAATAAGTATATACCAATTCCGTAAATCATAATTGATAAAATTTTTGTCATTTGTTACTACTTTAATCAAATGTAACAATTAATGTTAATTGCTAGATTTAAAGATGAATAGAGAACTTCTCAACAATTTCAATAATTTTTTTCATCAACTTGGATTTATTACTTTCTTCAGGTAAAATTTACAATTGTAACAAATTAAATGTTTCATAAAAATTACGTTTATGAAACTTTTATAAATATTTCCATTATACGCTAAATAAATTTGTTTTTTTGTAATTTTATTGATGAGTTGTATCAAATTTTGTAAACATTAAAAATAACTTAAAAGGAAGAAAATGAATAGTATAATTCAAGCTCAAGGGATACATCATATTACATTAAATGGTGCTGATAAGGAAACCTCTATAAATTTTTGGCAAAACATGCTTGGAATGAAGTTTATTTTTGAACAGCCAAATTTAGACGACTTAAATACTAATCATTTATATTTTGATTGTGGGGATGGAACCACTGTAACAATCTTTACAAATGAAAACTTAATTCCAGACAAACAAAAAATAAAGAATGAATGTGGGGGTGTTCACCATATTGCCTTTTGTGTAAGTCAAAGTACAATTCGCATAGCTGAAAAAAACTTAAATGAAAATGGTTTTGCAAATACAGGTATTAAAGATAGGGGATTTATGGATTCAATTTACTTTAGAGAACCATTAGGCTTACTAATAGAACTTGCTAGTTATAAATTTGATCCTCCTGTAGGTTTCACTTATGCAAATGTATTAGAAAAAGCACATGAGCTAAGATTAAAAAGAGATGCTCTAAATATCCAAGATCAAGATGTTGCCAGCGCCATAAAAGAGTTGAGAAATATGCAATAAAATTTTTCTTTTGATTAAACAAAAAAATATAACAATTAAGATCTAACTATAATAATCAAGATTTTTAGAATATGAAATTAAAGAGAATTTTCTCAAAATATAGTATAAGACAAAAGTTTTCAAAACTTTCATGTTGAAGGCAATATAGAGAGATATTATTGCGCATGAGTTTTTTACAAAGTATAAAAAATGGTTCCAAATTTAAAAAAATAATGAATTTATATTCGTAGTTCGAATTTTGAATATCATTCCACGGTAATGGATTTATTTATTTTTTCGTTTGGAAACTTTATTTTTCTAAATGCTAACCTTGTCTTACTAAAGTTTTTTTTATTAATTTTAATAATTTTTAATGAGGCCAACAAATAAAGAAATAAAACTTCAAAAGTTAATCCTTTCCATGAATATTTCTTTATATAATTGAGTTGCCTTGAAGCAGCTCTTTTTAGAGAATTTGTCCCATAAAACTGTGATAACTTTTTATTTGTGAGAAAAAATTCTTCTAGTGCATAATTTAAATCATGTAAAATTTGAGCTTCATTTTGAGATATTCTGTTTTCATCTACAATTGGATTATAGAAAATTAAATTTTTTGACTCTATAAATGACCCTAATGAACTCATCATCAGCTCAACATAGTAATCTGGGCAAAATATATTCTCATTACATCCCCCAAAAGCTAGGATTGTCTCTTTTTCAAACAATGTGCAAGAAAGGTTCATATTTGATACATGCAGTGATTTATCCAAAAAGTTTTTATGAAATATATAATCATTTTTTTTATGCTCAAACAGTGAAAGATCATTATTTTTATAAAACTCTTCAAGTGAATTCTCTAATATTTTAAATGTCTTAATATTTCTTGAAAAAGTAAGTATAGGCATGTCACTACTTACTAAAAAAGGATTTATTAAATAAGATGTTGCATTGGGAACAAGAATATCATCTCCATCTACAAATTTAATAAACTTGCCTTTTGCGTGTCTTAATCCTAAATTGCATGCATAAGGTGGACCTTTATTAACTTGATTTAATAGATAAATATTTTCATCTTTTTTTGCGAAATTCTTCAATATTTTTAAACTTTTGTCTGTGGAGCCATCATTGACCAATATTATCTCAAATTTGTGGTTATGCGTTTGAGACAATATTGCCTGAATAACATGTTTTAAATACTTTTCTTTATTAAAAACGGTGATTATGTATGAAATTAATGGTTGATTTTTCACTTTAATCATTTAATTCTCTATAATTATTTTTTGATTAATATATTGTATTGTAAATTTTGTAAATTAACTGGTTGATTTTTGTCTATTTTTTCTGCCTCAAAAAAAAAGGTCTTAGTGACTGGTGGTGCTGGCTTTCTTGGATTCCATCTTTGCAAAAAACTTTTGGAAAATGGTTACGATGTTCTTGCAATTGACAACTTATTTAGTGGGTATAGAAATAATATTATAGAATTGCAAAAATTTTCTTCTTTTGAGTTCGTTAGGATGGATGTTAAATCAAAAATGAATTTCAAAGTTGATATAATATTTAATCTAGCTTGTCCAGCAAGTCCAGTTCATTATCAAAAAGATCCTGTAGAAACACTAACAACTTGTATTCAAGGTGCTATCAACGTATTGGATTTAGCTAATAAAAATAATTCAATAGTTTTTCAAGCTTCAACATCAGAAGTTTATGGCGATCCAAAAGTACACCCACAAACGGAAATTTATTGGGGAAATGTAAATCCCATTGGTCATAGAGCATGTTATGACGAAGGAAAACGATGCGCAGAAACTTTGTTTTTTGACTATCAAAGACAATATAAAACTAAAATAAAAGTTGCTAGAATTTTCAACACCTACGGTCCTAGAATGTCATTAGATGATGGTAGAGTTATTTCTAATTTTATTTCTCAAGCTTTAGAGAATAAAGAAATTACAATCTATGGTAATGGAGAGCAAACAAGAAGTTTTTGTTATGTGGATGATTTGGTAAGTGGAATAATTAAATTAACATTATCAGAAGCAGAATTATCGGGTCCCGTTAATTTAGGCAATCCTGATGAAATGAAAATTATACAAATTGCAAAAAAAATAATTCAACTTACAAAATCTAAATCTAACATAACCTATCAATCATTACCCATGGATGATCCAGTTCAAAGAAACCCAGATATTACTTTAGCTAAAAATAAATTATCTTGGATACCTAAAACCTCTCTTGACACAGGTCTTATAAAAACAATAGATTTTTTTAAAAGTGTAATTAATAATTAGAGGTTGTCCTCAAATGAATAAGAAAAAAAATGTTTTAATTATTGGAGGATCAAGTTCACTAGGAATTTCGTTAGTAGATTCATTTTTTAAAAAAAACCACCAAATTTTTTCAACTTATAATAACAGAAAAATTGAATTAAATAAAAACATTACCAATGTTCATTTGGATCTTCAATCTAACGAAAGTAGAAATTTGTTTTTTGAATTTGTAAAACAAAATGAAAAATTTGAAATCGTTATATTTTTACCTGCATTACTTTTTGGAAAAAAATTAGATGATTATACATTAGATGAAATTAATAGTTGCATGGACATAAATTTTAATTTGCAAGCATTTGTTTTAGGTAAAATTTTAAATAATTTGCATAAAAATTGTTGTGTATTATTTGTATCGTCTATTTCAGGAGAAAAAGGAAGCTTTGATCCTTTTTATGCTGCTAGCAAAGGTGCTCAAATTGCTTTTGTTAAGTCTTTATCAAATTGGGTTTCTCCAAAAATAAGAATTAATGTAATTACTCCAAGTCTAATCGAAGATAGCAAGATGTATTTTCAAATGGATAAAAGTAGACAAGAATTTCACAAATCCAATAATCCAATGAAAAAGCTTTTAACCAAAAAAGAATTGTCTGAAATTATTTGTGATATTTCTTCAGACAATTGGAGCCACATGAACGGACAAGTTATTTCAGTTAATGGAGGACAATATTCTTAAAAATGGAGCAAATGTTGCTATAATTGGATGTGGAATATTTGGAGCTTTAGCGGCGATTGAAATAGCAAAAAAAGGAAATGAAGTTACTATATTTGAAAGTCTTGACCAAATATTATTCGGCGCATCTCTTAATAATCAAAATAGACTTCATCTAGGATTTCATTACCCTAGAAGCGACGAAACTGCTCAACAATGTATAGAGACCTTTCAAAAATTTAAATCAGAATTTAAATATTGTATAAATGATAGTTTTGAAAATGCTTATTTCATATCCGAAAAAGGTAGTCTTACGTCACCAGAAAAATACTTAGATTTTTGTAACAGAAATAAATTAGATTATAAATTAATTGATCTTAAAAACTTTAATCCCAGAATTAACAATGTTTCTCTAGGAATTATAACAAAAGAAGTGGTTTATGATTGCAATATTTTAAGAGATTTAATTAATAAAAAAATGGATGCTCATAATATAAAAATATTTAAAAGTTGTAAAGTTGATAAAGTTTCATTGAAAAACAACAAATATGAGTTATTTTCTAAAGATAAAACTTTTAAAAATTATGACATCTTAATAAATGCTAGCTATGCTGATATAAATAGACTTACAGAACAATTAGGACATGATATTTCTGAACAACAGTATGAATATACCATATTACCCATAGTGAAATGCAAAAATATTAAAAAAGGAATTACCATTATGGATGGTCAATTCATGACTATATTACCTTATGGTAAAACAAATAATTATTTGCTTTATCATGTAAAACATTCTGTTTTTGAAAGTAAAATACAATTAAAAATGCCTTCAGAATGGAAAACTGATCAAAAAACAGTGATAAGTTTAAAAAATCAAAATGCTATATCAAGAAGAATGATAACTGCATGTAGTGAATTTTTACCAGATTTAAATAAAGCCGAATTTATTTCTTCACTTCAGGGGGCCCGAATGGTTTTAAAAAATCATGATCATGATGACAAAAGAACCTCCTCATTAAATCAATACGCATCTAATTACTATACTGTTTATTCTGGTAAAATTGATCATGCTATAGAGGTATCAAAAAAAATTACTAGTTTGATTTAAAATAAGCTTCAGTATTTAAAAAATCTTGCTCGGTCATTTGACTTTGATTATTTTTGTAAAGTTAACTAGCCTTTTATCAAATTTTCACGAATCTTCATCAGTAAATTTGATGATTATTATTTAATTTATATTAATGGAGATTTGAAAGTTATGGCGGAGGGAACCTGCTCATTATTATATCTTAATCATCTGATTTAATTAGTTTTTATAGATTAATACGTTTTCAGTCTACAATTAAGTCTACAATTCATCAAAGTAAGCAAAAGTAATACACATAAAACGTAGATTAAATTTCGTCTCCATAATAACAACTTGTATTAATTGCAATTTGTTGACCAAAAAAAGGTTTAAAATCTCCATACTTTTCTCTGAGTGCTTGACGTAACTCAATTACGGCATTGCTCGATTTAAGATTTTTATATCTTTTAAGATATATAGGTACCCAAGCTATATGAGTTCCGTAACCTTGAGACCTCATTATACTTCTTGCACGGTCGTGCATATCACCTGAAGTTTTAGTTTTTTTATTTCCTACATCTAATACGTTCTTAGCATGGTTTTCTACGATGTTATGAAGTGTTGAATCATTAAAGACCTTACTATAAATGTTTACTCCATTCAGTTCTAATACTTCTGCACCTTGTACAAGGTGATGCATAACCTCGTTATTATTCCTAACATCATTTGCAATTTTTCCATTTTTCTTTGCTTTATTCAAAAAAGACATCATTCCTTTTTGACCTTTTTTAAAGAATGTTTCATCTTTGGATGCAGCTCCCCAAAGAATATGAGTAGTTGCTATTGCTATTTGATGGTCAAGAGAAGATGCTCTTTTGTGAATATTTTTTTCTATACCTGTAACCCAGTCTCTAATTATTTTTGCGTCTTTTTCTGAAAACTTTTCATACTCATCTATTAAAGCATAACTATATGCTACTGACTTTATAACAATAGCAGTTGCAAATGAAGGACTTGCTCCTTTGCCAGCCCAGTTTAATTTTGAAAAACTATTAGATTTAGCTAGTTCAAGAATTTGAGCTTTGTATGTTTTGAAGTCAAATTCATTTGAGTTGATTATTGCGTAATTTATAGTAGATGCATTTTCAACTAAAAACTTTTCAAACCCGTTTTCTGGATAAGGATACTTATAACGTTTTACATCAGTATTATATTTTTTTATTGATGGTGAAATATGAGGGTTGCACCATTTGTTATCATTTGATGACTTGTCCCATAAAGTTAAAGCTTCATTTTTTACGAATTTGGGACAGTTAAATGAACATTTTGCCTGAACTAATTTGATTTCGTTGAAACTAAAAAATACAGAAAAGAATATAAGTAATAATTTTTTCATTTAAAAATCTTCAACCTCCAAAAATTTAATTTTTTTGTCTTAGTTAGATGTATAGAAAACATTCAATGTGATAATATTAATTAAAAGTTTAATCCATTTCAATTAATTTTCATTATCATAATGATTTGGAATAGGTGTTTAATCAGGCAATTTATTGGCCTTGTCATACTGCCTTAAGAACTAAAAGCGGAGATAACCTCCCGTTATTTCATTTTAACCATCTGATTTATTTATATTTAATAGTCTAATCATTTTTCAGTCTACAAATTAGTCAACAATCTTATTTTAACCTTATAGTTGATCAATGTTATTAATATAATAAGTTTACAATTTAAGGAGAGAGCCATTCTCCTTGCCAATTATTTTTTTTTTTGTAGTAAGCACGGATATGGTTGGCCCCTAGAAGCAGTAGCTGAATTGATTGTATATCACACACCAAAACGGCGAAACGTTTTTGATCTGGGGCATGGTCATAGGCAAGGGGGGTTTCAATAACGTTGCCAGGGCTAGGAGTTGTTCCATAAGCGACCCTAGAGTTAGTTGGAACATTTCTCCAGGTTGGAATAGTAATGTCGCCAACCTTGACTTCAACAACAACATCCATCTGAATCTGCAATTGGACTTTTGGCAGCCAAATATGAATTCCGGCGCGAGGATTCTCCTTGAGGGCAAACATTTTTGAAGAAGCGGCGTCTGTGTGGAACTCTATCTGGTTATTTTTTCTATCGCTACTTCTCATCACTAAAGTACGAGCATTTGGGAAACCATCCCCACTTGATGTCACAAAAGTAGGGTACCTTGCGGGCGACTTTTTGTCAGCCTTTCCACGAGAAATCTGTGCCCAGCCAAAGTCCAAAAATTCATCTAATTTTTGAAAAACTTTCAATTGACTAATTCATTAAAGGGTTAAGGTGTATTGAAGAGTTTATATAAAAAAAGATATAACCTTTTAATAAAATAAAAAAACAGACAATTCCCAGAAAAACTTTAAGGTTTTTGCTCATAATATTAAATTCCACATATTTTTGGTATACATTAATCTAAAAAATACCATATTTAAAAATCATAACCAGTAAACTCATTTATACATTCTAAAAAATTATTAAAGAATTTCTCATTTTCTGGATAACTATTATATCCACGAATTTTTCTTTTTCTTTTTCCTTTTCTTTTGATTGTTAATTCCCAACCAAACCGTCAAATATATCATTGTTAGCGTATTCTTTTTCCCATGACCAAACATTAAACTCATCTATATTTTTCCAAAAATTTTCTGTCTCTTTATCGTTGGGTATACGTAAATAGGATAAATCATCACTTTGAGCTAAATGAATAAAGCCACTTTCATAAATAATTACAGGGGAAGGTGGGCCAGGATAAGTCTCATACATAAACTCAAAAAAATTCTCTTCTTCTTCTTCATATTCGAACCATTCATTTTTGCAGTTTTTATAATGAAATAGTTTAGAGAGCCTTTGTCAACAACTTCCCGTGTTTCCTTAGGTTTGTGACATAGTATGACATAAGGAAGTTATCTTATTGGCGGAGGGAGGGTCTGTCAAATTTTTGTTTAAGTCATTGTAATTAATGATTTATTTAAAAAATAATTATAATTGTCCCCTTATTAATCCCTTGTTTACTATAAGAATTAAATTTAGAACAAGTCTATTTTATTTATTAATAAATGGTACTTATAAGATTAGAATCTTTCTCTAATAAAAGCTTCCATTTCTTCTTGAGGGATAATTCTTGATGAATTACCACTCCTCAAGTAAAGAATTTTTTTTGTCTGTCCATTTGTATCTTTCTTACTAACAAACAATAAGTCGCTTGCTTTTGAAATTGGTTCAACATCTACCATGCATATTTCATAATTATTTACATTTGGAAATGATACGTTAATTTTCTGAGACGAAAATACAACTCCAAATTCTCTTGTTGTAACTTCTCTTAAATGATTTTCAAAAGTATCTTTGTTCCCATTTTTCTTTTTGGTTAAACATTTATAATCTGCTTCTAAGCCAATAATTTCTTGATCATCTGACACTCCTATAAATAAAGTTCCACCATCTTCAGAATTTCCAAAAGCAGCAATGCACTTTATTATGTCATCTTCTCTTGCTTTATCGTTTTCTTCTTTATTAAAGTCCCATCTTATAGATTTCTTAAATTCAACAGCCTGATTTTCTCCATTAAAAATTATATCCTCAATATTTATTGCATTTCTTTCAATAATGGGATCATTGTCAGTTATATTGTTTAAGAAATTATTAATTGATGTTGCCAACATTTCTCTTCTTGTGATTAAAAAATTCTCGAAATTATTAAGATCCCATAGATTTTCATTATCTGGTATAACTTGTAATTTTAGAGCTTCAGGAAAATTTTTTTTCACTATCATTAAATGATCTTTTGCAGGTTGGTCTGATTTTTTTCTATTTGCGATTTTAGTTAAAATAGACCGATTGGTAATTTCTTGCGCTAATTGATATTTACTATAATTCTCGATAGAATAACCATTTTCTTTTAGTTTAGACTTCGGAAAAATATGATCCCACTCTAATTCATATTGTCGTCCCATATTTTTTCTAATCGATAAACCAGTTGTAAAACATATTGCATTTTGCGATTTAAAATAAAATTTCATCATTGACCACAATGGATGTAAAATATTTACTCTTTCAAATTCCTCGGGTAGAATTTTAAGTCTATTTTCATTTTCTATAACAGAAAGTAACTCGTCAAAAGGTTGAGGGTTGTTTTTAATAATTCTTAAATCGTAATCTAGTTTTTGTTGGAGTTGATTTACATATCTTTTTCTTATTTGAGAATAATAAAACCATTTTATGGCTTTTTTAATTTCAGTTTCTGTCCATATATTTTCATTTTTGAAGCTAAATACAATTAGAGGAATTATAGCATAAATTGAGTTAATTTCTTTTCTATGATCAACAAAAGCTCTAGATTTTAAAATATTAAATACATAATCTAATATTCTTTTATCTAGTTGACCCCAAACTTCTTTTATCCTTACTAAATTTGTTTCGGAATGTAGTTTTTTCATATCTGATCCGATATAATACATGCAGCCCAAAACAGCATATATTACATGGTCTAATTCTAACTTAAAACCGTCTTTTGATAATTCATTTAATTTAGCCTTAAACAAATCTCTTGCTTCTGGCCAATATCCTGAAATTTGCGCTAGTGCTAATTCAGCATCAGTTAATTTAATTCCACCATCATTGACTTTATAAAATATGTCTATGGCTTCGTTGGTAGTTGCTTTTACGGGTATAACTTGTTCAGGAAAAATTTTATCCGGTATATTTTCAATTTTTCTAATATTTTCATTAATTAATCTTTGTTTATCTCGCTCTAAATCATTTCCATTTTGTTCTCTATATTTCTCTAAAATAACAAATAAATCTATTTCCTTTTTAAATATGTCAGTAATATTTACCCAGAATGGTGAATTTTCCATTATAGTTCTTTTAAAGTACGAAAGTTCAAGATCTAAAAGATGTACATAAAGGTCTCTTACATTATGTTTGATTTCGTCTTCCTTGTAATAAGGTGGAACTTTTCCTGTAATTAACAAATACAGAGTTGTAATCCTTTGTTGGCCGTCTAATATAATTTTGATGGCGCCCTGAGTAGAATTATATTTGTGATTTCCTTTTAATTTAGGAGGTGAATTAGTGTCCCATGACAACATAGTTCCAAAAGGATAGTCTTTAATAAGTGAGTCAATTAATTCTTTGGCATTATCTTTATTCCACACATACTCTCTTTGAAAAGCAGGGACAAAAATCTGATTTTCATCTATTCTTTCAATTATACTTGAAATAGAAAAGCTCATCTTAGACTCTTTAATTAAATTTTATTCTATTATAAACCGATGTCTTAAATATGACATAATATACAGCTATAAGTATATTATGAAATCTTCATAGATCAATTCAAATTTGTAGCGGCGTAATTAACTCAACAATATAGTTGTGCCATCTGTTTGAAATGTGAATCTAAGGAGATAATTATGAATAATCATCATAATGACAACACCCCCGTTTATTTAATTGAAACCCATAATAGGCTTGAAAGAGCTGAAGTATCTTTTTGCGAAAGAGTTGTGTTTTTCTACCCAAGCTTTCATGCGAGAGCAGCCTTAATAGATAACATAGGCGATCTAATGAATAAAGGGCACAAGTCAAGTTACATAACTAATAAAATAGCTGTACTTTTCTTTGAGGCTGATTGGATTGAAGACAAAATGCAATTTGAAATAAGTGTTCGATATATAGGTTTTGAAACCGACGTAGACTTTCTTGAGCAAGCGAATTAAAAAACAAAAATTTAGGAGAGGGGATAATGCCTCTCTCCAACAGAAAATGGAGATTTTATATGACAGAAGAATTATTAAAGAAGTACATTCACTATTTTGGAGATAAGACACCATTCCCACCAAAACACATAATGGAGTCCTTAGTAAGAATGAAAGACGATGGAACTTTTGATAAAAAGTTAAAAGCCGTTTCATCGATAGGTAACAAAGTTCGAAGTGAAATAGAAGAAGTAAGTGGAGGAAAAATGTCAATCAATCATCCCTTTTTTAATGAAAAATTTGACAAAGAATAAACGCTATTTTAAAGGATAATTAATGAATACCTCCTAACACAATTTTATCAGTATGTGGCGTAATTTACTCAACAATATAGTTGCGTCATCTGTTTGACATTGTAAAAAAAAGGAGAAATATATGACAAGCAATCATGTAAAGATATCCCTATTGGGTAACTACAAGATAAACGATGTTAAAGTAGACATTTATTTTTCACCTGAAGTTATTGAGGCGTATGCATCTAATGATGAAATAAACCTAATTAATAGCTTACAAACTGGCGAAAAATATGATCGTGACCCTCTAGAGAAACATTTTGATAATATTTTTGAAATAGTTAAATCACGTGTTTTAGAATTAGAAACATACGTAATGTATTTTGATAATATTGAATACGAGGGTCATCAGCTGGTATGGAAGTCCAATTTTTACGAAAAGTCAAAGTTGATGGAAATTGGAGTAACATATTCCCAGATGAACAATCCTGATTATCAGCAAGAAGTAGCTAATGCACTTCAGGATTTTTGGGATGCTGAGGAAAGAGGCGAAGACATGGATGAGTATATAAGAAAACAGTTTGAAGATACTGAGGACGATCTTAAAAAGCCTATACTTGTTGGTTCTTTACCCTCTCCCAAGAACACACTTCATTAACATATATAAGAAGAGGGATTTTTATCCCTCTTTTTTTTTTGAATTTTATAAAAATCTGTTAATCTTATTTTAGTAGTGAATAAGTTTAAAATTAAAATAAAATAAAATAAAATAAAATGAAATTAACTTTAACTGAATTAGAAAATTATTTATCGAAGGCTGCATGGATTTTAAAGGGTCCAGTTGATGCATCTGATTTTAAAGTATATATATTTCCATTGTTATTTTTTAAACGTATTTGCGATGTTTATAATGAAGAGTATAATCTGGCTTTAATAGAATCTGATGGAGATAAAGAATATGCTTCTATGCCTGAGATGCATCGTTTTGAAATACCTGAAGGCTGCCATTGGCAAAATGTCAGAGAAACAACAATTAATGTAGGACAGGCTATTCAAAATTCTGTTCGTGGCATAGAACAAGCAAACCAGAAATATCTTTATGGGATATTTGGTGATGCACAATGGAGTAATAAACAAAAATTAGAAGATAGTTTGTTAATTAATCTGATTGACCATTTTTCTCAATATACTCTAAATAACGAAAATGTTGATCCCGATATTTTAGGTAATGCATATGAATATTTAATTAAGCATTTTGCTGATTTAACAAATAAAAAAGCAGGAGAGTTTTACACACCTCGTTCAGTGGTTCATTTATTAGGGTTAATTTTAGATCCTAAAGAAGGTGAAACAATTTATGATCCCGCTTGTGGTACAGGTGGAATGCTTTTAGAGTGTGTAAATCTTTTAAAAAACAAAGATAAAGATTTCCGTACTTTAAAATTATATGGTCAAGAAAAGAATTTAACATCTTCCTCTATAGCTAGAATGAATTTATTTTTGAATGGAGTTGAAGATTTTGAGATACAGAGAGAAGACACTTTACGAAATCCTGCTTTTTTTAAGGCTGACAGCCTTAAAACATTTGATTGTGTCATAGCAAACCCTCCCTTTTCATTAAAGGATTGGGGAGCAGAAAATTGGTCTAACGATCCTTTTGGAAGAAATATTGCTGGCGTCCCTCCTAATAGTAACGGTGATATGTCTTGGGTACAACATATGGTTAAATCAATGAATGAAAATGGTCGAATGGCTGTGGTTCTTCCTCATGGTGTGCTTTTTAGAAAAGGAGTTGAAGGTAGAATCAGAGAAATATTAATTTCACAAGATAATTTAGAGGCTATTATTGGGTTGGGTCCAAACTTATTTTATGGAGCGCAGATAGAAACCTGTATTATCATTTTTAGACAAAAGAAAGATTTAGAGAAAAAGAATAAATTATTATTTATAGATGCTTCTGAGCAATTACGTGAAGGCAGAGCTCAAAATTATCTGGAAATAGAACATATTCAAAAAATATTTGAAACTTATAAAAACTTTGTTGATATTGAAAATTTTTCGAAAGTTGTAGATTTAAATAATTTAAAAGAGAATGAGTTTAACCTCAATATTTCATTATATATTGAAAAAAAAATTTATGATAATTTGCCTTCATTAGAAGAAGCTGAAAAAAATTTAAAATTATCTTGGGAAGCTAGCCTTAAAGCCGAAGAGAAATTTAATTCAGTACTGGAAAAATTCTTATGACCTCAAATAATAAAGAATTAGATCAAAAAGTTTTGGAAAAATATTTATGGGGAGCAGCAACTGCATTAAGAGGAACTATAGACGCTGGAGACTATAAACAATATATTTTCCCATTATTGTTTTTTAAGCGAATTTCAGATGTTTACGATGAGGAATTTAAAAATGCATTAAAAGAATCTGATGGTGACATCGAATTTGCAACTTTTGAAGAAAATCATTCTTTTCAAATACCTGATAGTGCTCATTGGAGAGACGTTCGCGCTAAAACAGTAAATATTGGATCAGCTATTCAGAGCTCAATGAGAGCTATTGAACAAGAAAACCCAGATACACTTTTAGGTATCTTTGGAGATGCTAATTGGTCTAATAAAGATAGACTCTCAGATAGAATATTAATTGATTTAATTGAGCATTTTTCACAACAAAACTTAAATCTAAAAAATGTTTCAGATGATAAATTAGGAAATGCTTATGAATATTTAATTAAAGAGTTTGCAGATGACAGTGGCCATACTGCTGCAGAGTTTTATACAAATCGGACTGTAGTAAAATTAATGACAATGATTATGAATCCTCAACCGGGTGAATCAGTTTATGATCCTACATGCGGTTCAGGAGGTTTGTTATTAAATTGTGCCTTACATCTAAAAGACGAAGGACAGGAGTATCGTAATTTGAAACTATATGGACAAGAAGTAAATCTTCTAACTTCTTCTATTGCACGTATGAATATGTTTATGCATGGTATTGAAGAGTTCAAAATCATACGCGGAGATACTCTATCTAAACCAGCATTCTTAGAAAATGATGAATTAAAAAAATTTGATATAGTTCTTGCAAACCCACCATATTCAATAAAATCTTGGGATAGAAAAAGTTTTGAGAATGACCCTTATGGAAGAAATATTTGGGGGACCCCAACTCAAGGTTGTGCTGATTATGCTTTTCAACAACATATACAAAAGAGTTTAAATGAAAACAAAGGTAGATCTATTGTGTTATGGCCATATGGTGTTTTATTTAGGGATTCCGAACGTGAAATGCGAACAAAAATGATAGAATCAGATCTTGTGGAATGTGTAATTGCATTGGGGAAAAATCTTTTTTACAATTCAACCATGGAATCTTGTTTGTTGATATCTAACAATAATAAAGCTAGTGATAAAAAAAGAAAAATACAATTCATTGATGCAAGAAAAGAGTTAAAAAGAGAAAAAACAATTAGTTATTTATTACCTGAGCATATTAATAAAATTTATAAAGCCTATAAATTTTATGAAGAAATAGAAAACTTCTCGTATATAGCTGATATAGATGAGATATTAAATAAAGATAGTAGTTTAAATATACCACTGTATGTGAAAAAATCATTAAATGAATATCCAAATCCTAATGATGTTTATAAAAAATTAAAAACATCAACAGATTCACTTCAAAATTTAATTTCTAAAATTGTCTAAAAATGAATTCAAATAAAGTAAATCTTGAAGAAGCTATTCAAAAAAATTTAAATACACAGAATTGGATTACTTTAAAATTTTCTGACTTGGTTAGTAATGTGGTTGAAAAGGTTGTCCCTAAAGAAAGTAATCTAGTTTCTTATATTGGACTTGAGCATCTTGATAGTGGATCACTTAATATTAAAAGGTTTGGTAATACAAGTTCTTTAAAAGGAGATAAATTAAAAATATATTCTGGTGATTTTATTTTAGCCAAAAGAAATGCTTATTTAAAAAGAGTAGCAATATCCAAGATTGATGCCATTGCATCAGCTCATTCCTTAGTATTGAGGTCACGACCAGATTATGTGGAGCCTAAATTCCTTCCATTTTTTCTTTTATCTGAAAAATTTTGGGAAAGGGCGATTGAGATTTCTGTTGGTTCTTTATCACCTACGATTAATTGGAACGTCCTTGCAAAACAAGAATTTATTTTTCCTCATAAAACACAACAAATTGAATTCTCAAAGTTACTTTGGGCTATTGATGATTTAATTTCAGAAAATGAGAACGTTTACATACATTTGGATCAATTGTTTAAAGTTAATGCTAAATTAATTTCAAACGATTATTCATACCCAGATAAATATAAAAAAATTAAAGAAATTGTTTCAATTAAGGATAACTTAAGAATTCCTCTAAATTCTTCACAAAGAAATAAAATGCAAGGAGTTATTCCATATTACGGTGCGAATGGTCTAGTAGACCATGTAAACAAATATATTTTTGATGAAGATTTGGTTTTGCTAGCTGAGGATGGAGGTAATTATCGTGAATTTTTTAAAGAAGAAATAGCCTATAAGGTATCAGGAAAATCATGGGTAAATAACCATGCTCACGTATTATCACTTGAGAATAGTAGTTTAGAACTTGATTGGATTTATTATTCCTTAGTCCATAAAAACATTTTAAAATTTATTTCTGGATCAACAAGATTAAAATTGAACAAATCAGAATTAGAAAATATTAGAATTTGGGTGCCAGATCAAAAAAAAAGAGATATTATTTTAAAAAAAATGAGAATCATAGAAGATGCAAGAAAATTAGCATATGAAAAACTTTTAAGTTCTAAAGAACTTTTAGCATCAACAATTAATAGTATATTTGAAAAATGCCCTTTAATGAAATAAATAGTGTTGAAAATTTTATAATTAAGCAGGTGAGTGATGCAAACCTAAATCAGTCTAATTTTCATTGTACACCATTATTATCTTTTGCAGAAAAATGGCAATATCAAAAATCTGATCAATTAAATCGTGACGAGAAAAATGTTTTAATTGAAAAATTTGTTAAAGAAGCTTTAAAAAGGCTAAATCCAGACATAGATGCGAATCCAGATTACGCAGATGAAGTAATTCATAGACTTCGCGCCATTTTACTTTCAGTCAATCAAGTTGGTTTAGTAAAGGCAAATGAAGAATTTTTACTATGGCTCTCTGGTGAAAAGACAATGCCATTTGGAGAAAATAACATTCATGTTAATGTTCGTTTAATTGATTTTGAAAATCTTGAAAATAACCAATTCGTTATAACTAACCAATTTCGTGTTCATCAAAACGAAATAAAAATTCCTGATATCGTAATGTTAATTAATGGTATTCCAGTGGTGGTTGGAGAAGCAAAAACTCCTACAAGACCCTCAATAAGTTGGTTAGATGGTGCAAATGAAATACATAATATTTATGAAAATGCTGTTCCACAATTATTTGTCCCAAATATTCTATCTTTTGCAACAGAAGGTAAAGAGCTTTATTATGGATCAGTTCGTTGTCCTTTAGAGTTCTGGGCTCCATGGCGAATAGAAAATGATGACGAAAAAATTACTAAAAGTTTTGGATTAGGCGAGGTTGGTAAAGAACTAAAAGATTTACTTAAACCTTATCGTTTACTTGATATCCTAAGAAATTTTTCTTTATTTGCTAATAATAATAAAAGGCAACGTATGAAAATAATTCCCCGTTTTCAACAATATGAAGGTACTAATAAGATTGTAGAACGTGTCATAGAAGGTAAAATTAAAAAGGGATTAATTTGGCATTTTCAAGGTTCTGGAAAATCTTTATTAATGGTTTATGCTGCTCAAAAGCTCAGGCGCACGGCTGCATTAAAAAGTCCTACTGTAATTGTGCTAGTTGATAGAATTGATTTAGATACTCAAATTAGTAACATTTTTAATGCCGCAGATGTTTCAAATGTAGAACCTACTGAAAGTATAAGTGAATTACAGCAATTGTTAGAGAGAGATACTCGAAAAATTATTATTTCTATGATACACAAATTCCGTGATGCTAAACCTAATATGAATACTAGAGATAATATTATAGTTTTGGTAGATGAAGCTCATCGTACTCAAGAAGGAGATTTAGGTCGTCAAATGAGAGCTGCTTTACCCAATGCTTTTTTATTTGGCTTAACTGGAACACCTGTAAACAAAACTGATAAAAATACTTTTTGGGCTTTTGGCGCCGAAGAAGATAAAACTGGTTATCTAAGCCGTTATACTTTTCAAGATTCCATCCGTGATAAAGCCACCCTACCTTTACATTTTGAGCCGCGTCTGATTGATGTTCATGTGGATAAAGTTTCTTTAGAAGAATCTTTTTCCAGATTAAAAGAAACAGAAGGATTAACTGATGAAGAAGCAGATGCACTGAATCAACAATCTGCAAAAATGGCAGCTTTTTTGAAATCTCCTAGCAGAGTAGCAAAGATTGTTGCAGACATATCAGAACATTTTAACGAAAAAGTTCTTCCACATGGTTTTAAAGCTCTTATTGTGACACCTGATCGTCATGCATGTGTTCAATATAAAGAAGAATTGGATAAATTCTATGATGAAGTAGCTAGTAAAGTTGTTATTTCTACTACTGCAAATGACGAATTGGATTTTAAGAAAAAATGGAGTTTAGATAAGAGTAAGCAAGAGAAAATTATAGAGGAGTTTAATGATCCATCGTCAAATTTAAAGTTTTTAATTGTTACAGCAAAATTATTAACTGGCTTTGATGCGCCTATTTTACAAACAATGTACTTAGATAAGTCCATTAAAGATCATACCTTGTTACAAGCTATATGCAGAACAAACCGATTATTTCCGAATAAAACCTTTGGAAGAATAGTGGACTATTTTGGTGTTTTTGATGATGCAGCAAAAGCATTAGAATTTGATGAAGAAAATTTAAATCAAGTAATTTCAAACCTTGCTGAATTAAGAGATAAATTACCACAAGCGATGGAAGATGCCTTAAAACATTTTAAAGGTGTAGACCGAACAATTGTTGGATTTGAAGGATTAGAGGCAGCTCAAAATGCTATTAATACCAATGAAAAAAAAGATGCATTTGCTAGAGATTTTAAGTTTCTATCAAAACTTTGGGAGTCTTTGTCACCTGATAAGTTTCTAGATCTTTATAACAATGACTACAGATGGTTAGCTCAAGTCTATCAATCAGTTAAGCCATCTTCAGATGATGTAGGAAAACTACTATGGTTAACTCTTGGCGCGCAGACAACAAAATTAATTCACGAAAATATACATGTTGGTGATATTCATTCAATTGATGAATTTATTTTGGATGATAATGTTGTAGATGATATATTTAACAATCCAAATCCAAAGAAAGTAAAACAACTTGAAAAGGCACTTATTGACAGGTTTAAAGGTAGAGAATATATACCAAGATTTAAATCTTTAAGTGAACGGCTTGAAGAACTAAAAGATAAAGCAGAAAGAGGTTTAATTACTTCGATTGAGTTTGTAAAAGAACTTTGCAATCTTGCAAAAGAAACTCTTCAAGCTGAAAAAGAGTATGAACAAAAACAGACTGAGATTACACCAAAATCAGCTCTTACAGAACTGTTTTTAGAATTGAAAAATGATGAAACACCAGCTGTTGTAGAGCGTATTGTAAACGATATTGACGCCATCGTTCGTGTAGTTAAATTTCCCGGATGGCAAACCACTAAAAGTGGTGAACGACAGGTGCAGAAGTCACTAAGAAAAGCCTTGTTGAAGTACAAACTTCATACTGACCAAGTTCTATTTGAGAGAGCTTATGAATATATTAAAGAATATTACTAAAAATTTTTATTAAATTTTATCTTTAAGTATATCAAGGTTTTTTTATAATTGTATCAAGGTTATATCAAGGTTGTCTGCTTTAAAAAATGCTATTCCACCGGCTAATAAAATGTCATTAAAATTTAAATGCCATCATTCTATAATTTAAAATTTTTTAATATAATAAACTCTACTAGTTATAACTAGTATATTTATAACTAGTACTCTTACTAGTTATAACTAGCATATTTATAACTAGTATTCTTTATTTGTTACACTAGTACTCTTACTAGTTATAACTAGCATATTTATAACTAGTTATTTTTTTATATATTTTTATAACTAGCTTTTGTTATAACCGGTATTTGTTATAACCGGTAATTGTTATAACTAGTCCTTGTTATAACTAGTAGAATAATAATATTCACAAAATTAACTTTAAATATAAAATAATATCCCTTTCTATCAGCGTGTGCGCTGTATAGTATTTATGTAAATTCTATGTATAATAAATCATACTGCTTCAAACATTTAAGTAATTAGAGCAGGGTATGCGCTGCAAATTATAAATCATGATGTAATACATAGATAAGGTTTCATATGCCTAGACACAGAGGTACTTATAATCCAGAAAACAAAGAAGCTTATGAGCTTAGTCGCTCAAGGATTGAAAACTTTGTAAAATGTCCCGCTTGTTTTTATCTAACACAAGTCAAAGGCATTAAATTTCCTAGTATACCCGGGTTTAACATTAATGAGGCAACTGACGTCCTTCTTAAAAGAGATTTTGATAAATTTAGGGGGGCAGAAACCACACATGATTTTTTGATTAACTTAGATATGGGGCATTTAATACCATTTGAGCATCCAAATTTTGAACTATGGACACAAAGTTTACATTTTGGAGCTGAAGGAAGAATGAACTTTGTACATGAGGCAACAAATTTAAAAGTTGGTGGTGGTTTAGATGATGTATGGTTAAATAAAAACACGGAAGAGTTGCACATAGTTGATTATAAGAGCACATCTCAAAAATCTGATGGCAAAGTGATCTCTCTAGATGATCCATGGAAGGAGGCATATAAAAGACAAATGGATTTATATGTATGGGTTATGACGCAAAAAGGTTTTAATGTTAGTAAAACGGGGTATTTTTTATACTGCGATGGTGATCGTTTTAGTGATTATAGCTTTCTTAATCAAAACGATGCTTCAATGAAGTTTAAGATGAGTTTATTGTCTTATGAAGTTAACTTCGATTGGATTGAGCCTACTTTAATGAATATACGAGAATGTTTGCATAAAAAAGAGTGTCCCGACCATGCTCCAGCGTGTGAATATGGCCAATTTTTGGATGCAGTAGTTAATTAATAAAATAAATATCAATGTGATGGAGAATTTTAATTAAAAATTTAAACTATTCACAGTTAAAAGATTTACACAGGGCTAAAAGAGAAAATTATACAGATGAATTTAGTATAAGGATCCATAGATCGCTGAGTTGGGTTTCTAGAGCTGAAAAGCAAGACGAAGACTTAGATGCTAGCTTTATATTTTATTGGATTGCCTTTAATGCAACTTATACCGGATCACATTTAAGCAATAATATATATTCTGAGAGGCATACATATAAAGATTTTTTTGAAAAAATTCTCAAATATGATCAAAAAGAGTACGTTTACAATGCTATTTGGAATGAGTTTTCTGGTTCTATAAGAAACCTTTTAAATAATCAGTATATTTTTAGTTCTTTTTGGAATTTTGAAAATGGTCATGAAGGATTTGATGATTGGGAAGAAAAGTTTGTGCAAAGTAAATCTATGGTATTAAAGGCTTTAGAACATAAAAACACACAATTAATTTTAGAAATACTTTTTGATAGACTTTACACATTAAGAAATCAATTAATGCATGGTGGAGCAACTTGGAATGGAAAAGTCAATAGATCACAAGTAACAGATGGACAATTAATCATAAGTTTTCTTATTCCAAATTTTCTAGAAATAATGATGAACAATCAAAATGAAGATTGGGGTAAATTAAATTTTCCAGTCGTTAAAAACTAATATAGAAAAATAAAAAAAGAAAAACTGCTTGTTTTTTTTTAAATTTATGTCATATTTAAAGTGTTAATTTCTGTCAGACAATTTAAGTCTGACTTTTTTTTTGAATAAATTAAATCCTAAATTCTATGAATATTTTTTATCTCGTATTTTGGCGAGAGATAAAAAATATTCATTAAAGAATTTAGGAGTAAAATATGATTAATAAAAATTCCCTTGAAACAATAACAGTTGATGTAACTGAAATTGAAAACATTCAGTCTTTATTATTAAAAACTAATTATGAACTTAATGAAATCTGGACTCCAGATGAAGGAAATGAAGTTCAGGTTTGGTCTAATAAAAAAATTAAAAAAATAATTAACGTAACAATTACAGAGGATAATCCTATAGAGAACAATACAACTAAAGTGGTTAATGAGCTTGTTGACTTATGGTTAGAGCTTAGAGCCATAAGAAATGCAGTTGAATGTAATGATGAAGAGTATTGTTATCAAACTTCAATAGAGCCAACAGCATTTGAAAAGTATCATTCAAAAGTCGAAGAAATAGAAGAAGAATGGAATGATAATGAAAATTACATGAGCAAAATTTTTAAAGATAATATTGATCCGTCAGTTCTCGCCTATTTACATTTAGACGAAGATGATAAATTATTATTAACTAATTAATCAGGAAATTAGCTATGTTAAACAAAGAACAATTAGAAGCTTCTGAAATTAAGGATGATAGAGTTTTAGTTTTAGCTGGTCCCGGAACTGGTAAAACAACAACACTAGTAAGCCGCTATAAGTATTTAATTAATGAAGGTATTAAACCTGAAGAAATTATATGCTGTACCTTCTCAAGAAAAGCCACAGATGAAATCAAATCAAGAGTAGAAAAAGAACTAAAGCTTGATGTTAAACAATTACCTGTTGGAACATTTCATGCTCTAGCAAATAGAGCTCTTAAAAAATTAGCAAACACCATTAATATCAATGTGCCGCAAGAAGTTCTGAGTGAAAAAGAACGTAAGGATATTATATCAAATATCAAAGATGAAAATCCTAAAATACTCGATGACTTAAAATTTTCTGATCAAATTCCAAGTAATGTACTTCAATATATTGATCAAGTAAGAGAGCAATTAATAGACCCTGAAGATGCTGCTATTGAAGCATCCGAAAAGGGAGACCCTGTGGTAATTGCTTATGCTGACATTTATAAGTTATATGAAGATTATTTAACTGAAAATAGTCTAGTGGATTACACTAGAATGATACAATATGCGTATAAGGCATTTGCGCATGACGCTTCAAATAATAAGACTTATATAAGTCAGTTTAAACATATCCTTATTGATGAATACCAAGATATAAACTTTGCTCAAAAATCAATGGTTGATGAATTGTTAAAAGGTGGTTCGTCCTTATGGGTCGTTGGAGATGATGACCAAGCTATTTATGGCTGGAGAGGAAGCAATGTAAAGTTTATTTTAGAGTTTGAATATAATTACGATGACGCCAAAAAAGTTATTTTAAACACTAACTATAGATCTGAAAATAAAATTGTTATTGCTGCAAATAATTTAGCTAAACGGTTTGTTGAAAGGCATCCAAAAAATATAATATCTTTTGGAACTGACGAAGGTGAAGTATCTGTCTTTAAAAATAAAGATGAAGATCAAGAAGCTTTTAAGATACTTGATTTAATAAATAACAGATCTAAAGACACTCAGTTCAAGGACGTTGCCATTCTTGCTAGGACTAATACCTTACCAAAGTCAGTGGTAAAAGCACTGAGTAGTGCAGACATTCCAATGGTACTGAAAAATAATGTAAATATGTTTAATGACTCTTCTACAAAAGACTTGCTTACAGCTGTTGCTATTTCTTGTGATGTAAAACCTCAAAGAGGTTGGGATAAAAAGATTAGTCCTAAATTATACGGTTTTTCTAAGAAATTGTTAGATGAAGATAATTGGCAAAAAAAAATTAAATCTTTGTCTACTTTTATTAAAAATCAATTCTCATCAAAATTAAAAGAGAACGAGAAGAAAATTAAAGAAAAAGAGATAGAGAATTGTCAGGATTTTTTTGCTCAATATGACAATCCTTCAAAAGCGTTTGAAGTAATTGGTACTTTGTTTAAGCAACCAAAAGATGGAAATGGTGTTCACATTGGTACTATTCATGGAGCCAAAGGCTTAGAATGGGAGACTGTAATTGTTATGGGTTGTGAAGATGACAAATTACCTCATTCATTGAACAGTGATATCTGGGAAATTGAAGAAGAAAGAAGGGTGGCGTATGTTGGAATAACAAGACCAAAAACAAATCTTTTTTTGACATGGTCTGAAAACCGAGATGGATTAGGAAAGCTTCCGTCTCCTTACCTTAATGAAATACTTGACAAAAAAGCTGATGAGAAAAAAGTTATCACAGAGGATAAAGTCTCCAGATACGCTTCTATTATGGAAAATTGGGGTGCGGAAGCTCGTGAACATCAGAAAAAAATAGAAAGACTAAGACTTGTCCAAATTCATAGAGAGAAAAAGAGAAGAGAAGAATATATTGCAGAAAAACAAAGGAAAGAAGAACTTGTCTTAGAAAAACAAAGAAGAGCCGAACTTATTGCAGAAAATCGAAGGGCTATAAACTTTACTGTTGCGGATGGTATGGGGCAGGGTAGTGGCTGGATAAAAGATACTGGGAATGGTTTTTTACTCGAGGTTGGTTACAGTGCTATAAAAGACGGGCCTTCCGAAAAAGACCGTCATGACATATTATCAAAGGTCTTTAATGGACAGATTGAAATGCCTGACACATTAAAAAAAGAAGTTGCCAAGTCATGGTCTGAACCAAAATCTCCTGAACGATTAAAGAAAATAATAAAAACAATTAATACTGCCTTAGGAGCACAGAAAGCCAAAACAAACGCTTCTCAACAAGCAATTGAAAAGTGGGAAAAAGATTTAGATTATATCAAAAATTTTCTTAAATTTGAATTTTGATTTAAGATTATTTAAATATGCTCTGGGCCAATATATCTATCTGTAATATCTATGATTCTGTGCCTAGGGAGATCTTGAATATCTGTTGGTAATTGTACCTCAGTGAATAATTCCTGTTCTATACTCAAACCCCATGCCACGCTCAATCTATGGTATTGATCTTTCTGACATTGAACCTTTAGATTATCGGGTGGAGAAGTATTTATAAAACTTAAGTTTCCTCTCATACCACTAGCAAGATTATTCCAAGTTTTTTTGCAATTATTTAGAGCATTTAGATGTAATTCTGAACTTTTGCCTCCACCACAAATAATAATTGGCATTAAATTATCCCATTCTCTTAAGGTGGCGGCTCTAGTTGTTTTTGTACTGATTAGAGATGTGCTTAACGAGGTTTGGATAGATTCTTGAAGATCATTTTCATTAAACTTTTTGTTAAAATGTTTATTAACTATTTTAATCCAGTTTAATGACTCAGCTCCAAGTAGATCAACATTTGCAGTAAAAAGAGCTTGTTTATCATTTTCATTATTATCTACATAATTAAATACACATATATCAAGCGTAGACGCACCAATATCAACAACTGTATATGCTCCATAATCCAACTTTGCTGATTGAATAAAGCCAAATGATTGTGCTGCTACTTCAGGCCTGATATTTAGAAAATCAGGTTTAGTTTGTGTTTGATTTGCAAAAAAAGAAAGATAGTTTGTCATTTTAATTTTTTCATTCGTATTTGAAATAATCCAAGCATAATGAATAACTTTAGTATATTTACCTATTATCTTATCTTCATTTAACTTTGCAGCAGGTAGTCCTATGTTGAGTTCCCAACTATATTCAATATTATTTAAACTTTTTAAGTATTTTGGAATTATATCAGAAATAACCCAGCCTTTAATAAGTTTTAGTAAAATTCCGAGATAAATGACTGATATATGTTCTGATGTCCATTGAAGGCCTTTATTTTCAAGAATTATTTTGTTTGAGAAAGTATTCATTAATGAAGTTTTAATTTCAGACAATTGGATCATATTGTCACTAGATGGTATTACATCAAAATAATCTGAAGTAGTGTCATAATATAAAATACTTTTCCAACAATGTTCATGATTATCTGCCCTCAATTCTTTAGGAACAGGAAACGCATAAGTATCTATATCTCCATTAAATGGGAAATTAACAATAATTTTAGAACTGCTGGTCCCAAAATCAAAACCAATAACCACATCAATGATTTCTTTTGTACCTGATTGATATTCTTTATTAAAATTGTTAAATGCGTTTTCCCATTTTTGTATTATCTGATTTGTAGCTTTTGAAAGTTTGATTTTAGTTTCAGCAATTCCGTCAGTTTTTTCTATTTTTTCAAATAGTCCCAATAATTCTTCATAATTCTCACTAGAAATACTTTTGATTACTTTTTGTTTTTTATTTGTGTTTTTTTTCGTAGAAACAATTTTAGCGTTAGGAAAATTTTCATACACTTCATTAATTAGACTTTTATCATTAAGAGATCTGTTGTTTTTTAGTTTGATTCTATTTGATTGCTCTTGCTCAGTCTTTTGTGTTGAGTATTCAAAATGTTCTTTATTTTCTAGTTTTTCAGTTTCTTTTTTGGGACCAAAAAAGTTACTTAAAAAATTTTTTAAACATATAAATACTCCCTCATAAAATTCAGGAAAAAATGACTATTTTATATCTAATATAATTGCCGTTATATCTGCATATTCTTCTGTAAAACTTGATAAATCATTAATTCTAATTAACTTTTCTTCAATTTTGCTGTTAAGTTTATTAATTCTTCCTTTTTGAGCTTTTATTAAACTATCTAATTGTGTTCTTTTCTTTTCGCTCTGTTCATAAGTTTGTTTAGATCTTAATTTTTCAATTGCATTTACAATTATTCCAGTTTGAGACAATTTATGCTCGTTTAGAGATGCTATTTGAAAATTAGCTTTGTCTTTTATTTCATCTCTATAATCTGATACGTAGGTTTCATATTTAGTGCTTAATAGTTTGAATAAACTCTCACTTACTTCTGAATATTTTTCATTGTCATAATCAATGACATTTGATTTTTTCCCTTTCATAAGGACAGTTTTGACTAATTGCTCAGCCTCGTCATTAGTAGTTAACTTTCCAGTAATTATATTTTGCCCAAGGTAAGAAAGTTTTTCCATCTGAACTGTTCCAAATATTGACCATTGTTGAACAACTAAGCAGTATTTACCTCTTTTAAAATCTATATCTATATCATCTTTATAAATTTCAGAAGCAACGGCTATTCTTAATTTTGTTTTTCTTTTCAGGGTTATTGTATTTATAGCAAATCTAATTATAGGATGTTGTTGATTAATAACTTCATATTTTTTATTTTTTATATTTTTTGGTTTTCCAATATAAACTTTACTTTTATCTAGAAACTGTAAGTTTGAGAATATGCCAACTCTAAGTGTTTTACAAAATTCGGTTAAATCATATTTCAGTTGATTATCGACAGTTAGAGAATATGTTTCATCTTCTTCTATTTCTTTTGATAACTTTGACCTAGGGTAAAATTCTTTAAAAAAACCTATTAAATAATTTTCAATGTCTCCTTGTGTAAGCCATCTATTAAACTTGTGTGCGTTCGTAACCTGATTAAGAATATAATCACCGTGAGCCATAAGTCCTGATGCATCTTTTTCTAGGTTTTCATGCTCCTTCTTTTTTGTTGAAATAGCTTGTTCGGTTTGTTTAATTCTCTCTTCTTGTTCCTTTGCCGATAAATCATTTAAAATTTCTCTTTCAAGTTTTCTTATTTCTTCACCTAGAATATCTTCAAATCCACCAAGAGCCTCTTCACACAATTTCAATCTATTGTAAAGCCGATCCCAAATTCTCTGATCAATGGTATCGTTATGTATAAAATTCAAAATTACAACAAAGTCTGATGCTTGTCCAAAACGGTCTACTCTACCAATTCTTTGTTCAACTCTCATAGGGTTCCATGGCAAATCGTAATTTATTAATATTCTACAAAATTGTAGATCAAGACCCTCGCTACCTACTTCTGATGAAAGAAGAACTGCAGGAGGATTAATATTTTCAAACTCATTTAAAACGGTATTTCTATTTTCTGAATCCCCATGAATTATAAAAACACGAAACCCCTCATCAACTAACCGTTTTTCCAGATATCTAAGAGATGGCTTAAATGATGAAAACAATATTACTTTCTCATCTGATACATCTTTACTTTTAAGTTTTTCTATTAAAGCTTTGAATTTGGTATCGCCTTCATAAAGTTCATCTAAAGAAAATTTTGAGGTAAGTTCAGATAAATATTTTATTAGGGGTCTCTCAGGTTCTAAGTCAGTTTGAATATTGTCTTCAGCGTCTTCTAGTTCTATCGTAAAACTTTTTCTCCAATGTTGCAGCGCTCCATACATACACGATGACATCATCCTTTGAGGTGAAGCTAATAAAAATCTTTGATTTATATTTTTTTTGTCAGCATAATCGCTTACTAATTTTGTAACTTTATTGTAAAATTCCCTTTCAACTTCTATCATTTCTACAGATATTGGGTTTACTCTTCTAATAATCCTAAGTTCTTGAACATCTCTTCTTCTTGTTCTTGTTATAATATTTGAAAGAAGATTTGCTGTATCTAACTTACTAGCTAGATTGGTTCTGACTTCAACATTTGGATTTTCACCACAATTTGATATCTCATTAAGACAATTTTTAAGTGTTATATTGTTTTGAAGTAAGTTATTTTGAAGAGCTTCTTCAATATAAGATTTAGCATCTGAAATATTATTTTGACCGCTTGAAATAATCTCTCGAGCTTCAATAATTGGTCTATTAGCATCAATTAGTGCTTCGAATGTTTTCTTAGCTTGTGCTCTGTTACTAAGACTAAAATAACCCGGGTCTAGTAAAGATAATTGAGAAAGTAAATCATTATTTTTCAAATGAATAGGTGTTGCAGATAAAAACACACAATGATCTGATACGTTTCTTAATAGCTTGCCTATTGCGTTTAACTGCGTTGTTTCATTTCTTAAATGATGAGCTTCATCAACAATTAATAAATCAAAAACTGGATTCTCATTTTCTAATTCTTGTAATTTAAGAGCTAAATCTTTTTGTTTTTTTCCTTTTCTTTTTCTCTTTGTCTCATCTTCATTTTCTTCTTCCTCCGCCCAATCTTTATTTGGTCTTATGCTTTGCATGCCACAAATATATGCTGCACCTCTTTGCTGGAGATTTTTATTATTTAAAAAGCTTAATAATTCGTCAGCTTTGCAGATTATTGATTTTACATCGAATTTATTAAGTAATTCATCTTTCCACTTTTGTGTTAATGAGTAAGGACACATTACAATTAGATTTTTTGAATCAAACCTTGCTTTTAACTCTGTCCAAATTAAACCAGCTTCAATTGTTTTACCTAAACCAACTTCGTCAGCTATTAAAAGACTTTGAGAAGTACTGTTAATTAATTTCAAAACTGGTTTAAACTGGTATGCATGGAAATCGGTATTGGTGGATTCCATAGAATAAACCATATCTGCTAATCTACCCGTAAGTTGAATATGAATTAGTATTGTTCTCAATGCCTCTGGACTAGAAAATTTTCCACTAGCAATATCGTCTGAGATACTTGATTCAATCTCTATAATTTCTAATTGATCAAGTGGAAAATACCTTTTACCTTTTCCAATAACATTTACTTCATAGGCAAAACGCCCAGCTGACTTTTCTCTTTTTTTACCAGTAGCTAGTCCAGCAACAGATGGATCATTTTTTAGACGAACTTGAACATTTTCTTCAATAACAGTCATTATTTATAAACATGTTTATTTAAC
>QBYJ01000017.1 GCA_003282885.1 SAR116 cluster bacterium AG-325-F22 | reverse complement strand
ATGGTATCAATGAAATTTTGGCTCTTAATGGCGAAAATGGAAAAGTTATATGGAAAAAAAATCATTCTTTGCCAATTAGGGGCGGTATAACTTCCTATAAAAACTCAATTTTTGTTAGTGATTTTGATGGAAATTTCTTATCAATTAATACTAAAAGTGGAAAAACTAATTGGAATGTTTTTTTAGGTAGTGATTATAACTCAGTATATACGAGTGCCAGGCCTATTGTTGCTGATAACAAAATTATTGTTCCCGGTACTGGTGGCGCATTTTTTATTATATCAAATGATACCGGGGATGTTTTATGGAGTGAAAATATTTCTTCAAACAAGCAATTACCAAAAATATTTCATTCTGGAGATATAATTGCAAATCCGATTTATTATGAGGGTAAAATTTATATAGTTTCACAATCAGGATATACTGCTGCATTTGATATAAATACGTCAAAACTGCTTTGGAATATAGCTGTTGGCGGTCTTGAGACTCCTGCACTTTCTGGAGAAACTATTTTTGTAAATGGGCATATGGGACTTTTGACTGCCATAGATATCAAATCTGGTAAACTTAGGTGGAAAAAGAAATATCCATCTTATATTAATGAAAACTCTTTATTTTCTGATAAGGAGATTGCTATTTATAAAGGCCCAACCTTGGTAGATTCAAAAATTTTACTTTCCAGTTTAGATGGAAAAATCATTATAATAGATGCTAATAATGGGAATGAAATAAGTACGTTAAAAATTGATAAGTTAGCACTTTCTCCTATTCCAGTTGATAAAAAGCTTTTTTTCCTTACTACAAAAGGAAAATTATTCGCTTACGAATAATATATTATGAAAGCATTAGAGTCTAAGAAATGTTAAAAATTGTATTAGTAGGTAGACCTAATGTAGGGAAATCTACGTTGTTTAATCGTTTAGTTCGTTCAGATAAAGCAATAGTTAATAATAAACCGGGTGTTACTAGAGATAGAAAATATGGCCGTGCATCTTTAGTTGATCTAAATTTTATTTTGATTGATACTGCCGGAATAGAAGACTCATTTGAAGCCAAAACTGTAAATCAAAGTAAAAGCCAAACTTTATTTGCTCTTGAAGATGCCCAAATAATTATTTTTGTTATAGATGGTAGAGTAGGTGTTTTACCAGTTGAAAAAATGTTTGCTAAAAGTTTGATAAAAACTAATAAATCAACAATTGTCTTAGTTAATAAAAGTGAGGGGGGAAATGGTTTGGTAGGTTTAAGTGATAGTGCCACGCTTGGTTTTGACCACGTTATACCTTTTTCTGCAGAACATGGAGAAGGTTTATCTGATTTATATGATTATATTAAAGACTTGATAGAATTTGAAAACAAGGAAACACATAAAATCAATAACTTGAATACTCATAAAAAAAAATCTTCACTAAGAATTGGAATTGTTGGACGTCCTAATACTGGTAAATCTACATTGATAAACAATATAATAGGACACAAAAGACTCGTTACTGGAGTAGAAGCAGGTATAACTAGGGATTCTATTGAAGTTTCCTGGAATTACAAAAATAACCCAATATCTATTATTGATACAGCTGGATTAAGAAGAAAATCAAAAGTAATAAATAATTTAGAAAAGGATATGGTTAATGACACGCTGAGGACGATAAAATTTAGTGACATTTGTATTTTACTTGTTGACGCTTCAAAAGGGATTGACAAACAAGATTTAAGTATTGCTAGGATGATTATTGGAGAAGGAAGAGGTTTAATTATTGGAGCGAATATGTGGGATAAAGTAATTGATAGAAATACAATTAAAGATGAAATATTTAACCAGTTTAAAATCTCTTTATTTCAAATTAAAAAGATTTCAATTATTTTTTTGTCAGGTCTACAAAGTCAGGGTATAGAAGAATTATTTGAAAATGCTTTAGACATAAAAAAAAGATTAAGCATTAGAATTTCTACTGGAAAACTTAACAGATGGTTAACTCCAATTGTTGAAGACAACCCACCACCTTTATATAAAGGTAAAAAAAATAATATCAGATATATTACACAGGTAAATGTTAGGCCTCCTACTTTTGTTGTGTTTCTTTCTAGTCCAGATAATCTTCAAAGTAGTTATAAACGTTTTTTAGCAGCATCACTAATGAAGGACTTTAATTTATTTGGATTACCTTTGAGAATTATGTATAGAAAAGGCAAAAATCCTTACACCGATAAATGACATATTTCTTAGTTTATTGCAATAGGTGGAGATATACTATTATTCTGTTCAACACTAGCAATATTATCAGAGTTAACTTGTTCATTCCTTTGATTTTCTAAAGCTTCAGCTTGTATACGTAATTGATTTTCGTTTTCAATTCTTCGTTGTTCTAATTTTACTCTTTTACTAATGATTTTAATCAAATCAGCATCATCTCTTTCAACTGTTTTAAAAAAACTACCAAGTATTTGTTTTCTTTTCATTAAACCTATAATTCTAACTTCTTTTGAACATCTTTCTAAGTTTGTATCTATTTTTTTTGTGGCTATTCCAGCAATACGTTGGTCAATAAATTCTTTTTCCACAGCAGCTCGGATTCTTAAGCCTGTATTTGTTTTAATTTTTGTTAGTCTTGATCCAATTGCATTAGTTCTTCTATTAACATCGTCTCCAATTTCTTCCAATTGCATTCTTGAAGGTTTAGGAACTCTAACATGAATAAATTGAGAACCTTCTTCATTTTTAGCAGGGAAACCATTTTGCTTTATAAATTCTAACACTTGTTCAATATGTTCTTTATTATAGATCATTAGTTGAATTTTCATTGGATTTTCTGGAGAATCTACATTACCTAAGTCTCCTATTCTTCTTTTTCGTCCATTCATAGTTATTTGTAGACTTTGAAAAACTTTTATATTTGCGTCCTCAGACTTTATAACTAATAAAGATTCGGCAAATTCTTCAACTGCCCTCTCTAAATTTGCTATTGCTTCAGGAGAGTAACCTTCTTCACTAAGGGTAGGCTTGTCATTTTCATCTTCCATTTTTACAATCCAATAAATTTAGATATATATCTATCATAATATCAATATTTAATTTCAATTTCAATTCTTCTATTCTTTTCTCTTCCTTCTCTTGTATCATTTTGTTCTATTGGCTTTGTTTCACCAAAACTTATAGCCTTTAATCTCTCAGACGGAATTGTATTGGCTTTAGATAATTCCTGAACCACGCTAGAAGCTCTAGCAGCTGCCAAATCCCAATTATCTCTATACTGACCTCCAAAAATTAAAGGTACATCATCAGTATGTCCAGAAACATTTACTTGGCCTGCTCCTTTACCGCTGACTTTAGCAATCTTCTGCATAATCGCTCTTGCCTGTTTTGTTAATTTTGCCGAGCCAGAACTAAATGCACCAGCAGATCCAACAGTAACAACTACTCTATCTTTTTCCCTTTGAACTTCAGCCAAACCTTTACCAATCTCTTGTTTTAATGCTACTCTTAATTCATCTTCACTAAATTCAGCTTTTTTTGTTTTTTCTTGAATATCTTTTTTATTTTCAGATTTTTGTTTTTCTAACTTGTTGACTTTATCTTTGAGTGATTGGTTTTCAATAGTTGAAGATGCCATTGATTTTATATTTTGATCAATACCACCTATAAGTACGTCTGTTTCAGTGGCTCCTGTATTCTCTCGAGCAGTTTCAACTGCATCAACGGTATCTTTGATTAATTTTGAAATTTCTTCTGATGATTTGTTTTCAGTATTCACACTTACTAAAACTTTATCATTAACTGTTTCAACTTTTACATCATCAGACATAATTTTATCAATTATTTCTTCACTTAATTTTTTAGCATCTAATGTTTCTTTTGAATTACTTTTAGCACTATCCCCTTCATCAATTTCTGATTTAAGATCTAAATTCTTTTGCTCAGAATCTGATGTTTGCTGTCTCAAATTCTTTGTTACTGAGGGTGCGGGCGACGGACTGAAATTCAACGCAAGAACTGTTGTGCCTTTAGGTTGCTCAACTACTGGAACAACTCTCTGGATTCCAAAGGCATTTTTTAGACTACCACTTATTTGTTTGAATTTTGGCACATTAAATTCAGCAAAAGATAATATTAAAACAAAAAATGCCATCAAAAGAGTTGCCATATCAGCAAATGTTGCCATCCAAGCAGGTGCTCCTTGAGGAGGGCATTTGGGACATTCTTCTTCTTCTACTTCTTCAACTTGAGCTTCTGCCATAATATAATCCTATTTTATAAAATTTTTAAGCTGCTTCTTCAATTTGAGCTTGAATTTTTGGAGGTAAATTTGCTACAAGCTGATCAGTTATATTTCTCGGGCTTTCACCTCTAGATATAAATTTTAATCCCATGACTACCATTTGCCTGTAAAGTAGTTCGTGAGCAGAATAATGTTCAAGTTTGGTCACTATTGGCATAAAAATACAGTTAGCAATCATAGCTCCGTATAAAGTTGTTAATAATGCAACTGCCATAGCAGGTCCAATTGCTTTTGGGTCCGCCATGTTACCCAACATAGCAACCAAACCAATCAACGTTCCAATCATGCCCATAGCAGGCGCTAAATCTACCCAAGCTTGAAACACACCTGTTGCATCTTCATGTCTTTTTTGCATAGCTTTAACTTCTCTATTAAGCTGGTCAGTTAATTTTGTTTCATCTGCTCCATCAACAAGCATTTGTAATCCCTTTTCAAAAAATTTATCAGGAACTTCTTGCCCTTCTAATGCCATCATCCCATCTTTTCGTGCTATTCCTGCTAACTCAGTTAACCGTGTGATTAATTCATCATGTTTTTTTGCACCTGGCATAAAAACTTTCATGAGTGTTCCAAAAGACCCTAAAAACATCGGCAAGGTCGAACGGTACATAACTGCAAAAAAGGTACCCCCTATAACAATTAACATAGATGGGGTATCCACAAACATTCCTAAACCACCAGACGAAATCATCGCTCCTGCTATCATACCAAGAGTTCCTATTATACCAATCAGAGAAGCTATATCCATTTTTTTGCCTTTTTAAATATAAAATAATGATATTAGGCACAATTTCTGCAAGAATGAGACCAAACTGTTATTAGAATAAAAAAAATAATTAAAGAGGCTTTCATGTTATTCTTTAAAACTGTATTACAAAATATTTGTGCTTTGTTGATATTATTCCTAATTAGTAATAATTTCAATAGTGTTTGGGCTAATAATTTTGTTTCTAGAGGACATTATGTTATTGACTTAACTCAAAAACTTGAATGGTTAACTTGTCCCGTTGGGATGGTTTGGGAACAAAAGACTTGTGTTGGAAATCCAATCAAACTTAAATTTGATGATATTGACGCTGTTATACTTCAAGCAAATGAACAACTTAAAGGTCAGTGGAGACTTCCAAAGAGGGTAGAATTAGAGAAAATAATTTGCGCAAATTGTGAAAAAGTTAAAATAAATAAAGATATATTCCCAAACACCCCACCGGAGTCTTTTTGGACTAGTGAAAAAAATCCTTGGCAACCAAAGTTTATGTGGACGGTAAACTTTTATACTGGTTATACTTTTGGAAGGTTTCCAGGTTTTATTCCTAACTATGTAAGGCTAGTTCGAGACAGATAAGGTTTTAGTTTTCTTTGTTTCCTATAAAATATTTGGTCAACTTTATAAAAAACATTATTAAACCTAAAGAAATTATTAGTAATGCTGCATTTAATGGGGTAACAAATTTTAAGTAATGCAATTTATCACTTTGTATTAGAGCTAAGATAACTATAAAAATAACACTCAACAAAAAAATACGTATAATCTGACAATTTTGACAATTGGATATCTGTTTCGTCTCTTTTGATGATTTTAGAATTTTATTATCACCTTAAATTTTTGTTTTACAAAACTCTAAGCCAATTAATTGACAATTTAATATCATAATCTAAAACAAAAAAATTTTTTTTTAAATAATAAAATGTAAAACAATATTAAGCCATTGTATTTATTAGATTATTCTATAGGTGGAAATCTAATAGTTAGTCATTTATTTGTAATATTTTTTTGTCAAATTAAGATTTTGCTTTTGCTAAATCTTTCTGTTTTTCTTTTCATCATCGGTATAAAATTATAAATGGAGATTGATATGAAGTTAGGACATCAGTTAAAATTAAAACAAAACCAGTCATTAATAATGACACCTCAATTACAACAAGCAATAAAATTATTACAATTAACTAATATTGAATTGTCTGATTATATTGAAAAAGCCCAATTAGAAAATCCATTTTTACAAGAAACAAAAGAATTTACAGAAAAAAAACTAATTAATAATGATAAGATCAATCAAAATGTCTGTGATAATTTGAATAATACGAATGAACTAGTAAAAAAAGAAAATAAAATTGATTTAGAAAACACTTTTGATACTCATTTATCTTCAAATGCAAACCTAGAAAATAAAAAATTATATGATAAAGAGATTCTCAAATCAGGTAATAATATCTCTGCAGGTGAAGTAATTGAAAAAACATTAAAAAATAAAACTTCTTTAAAGGAATATTTAGTTAATCAAATTAATATTGAGTTTCATAATTCAGATTATAAAGAAATTGCTATTGCAATGATTGATTATTTACATCCTAGTGGATGGTTTACTTTTTCAATAGATAAAGTTTCAGAGGATTTAAATATAAATAATTCTATAGTTGAAAAAACTCTTCAAAAATTAAAAAAACTTGAACCAGTTGGAATATTTTCAGAAAGTTTGGCTGAATGTCTAAAAATTCAATTAATAGATAATAATTATTATAACAAACATTATGATATTCTTTTAAAAAATCTTCAATATTTATCGATAGGAAAATTTAAACAAGTAAGCAAACTTTGTGAAGTTACTGAAGAACAATTATTTAAAATGATTAAAATTATCAAAACTTTAAATCCAAAACCTGCTGAACAATTCCAACAAGAAAATATAATGATAGACCAACCAGATATAATTGTATCAAAAACCGAAAAGGGTTGGCGTATTGATTTAAATAGATCAACATTGCCATCTGTAGATTTAGATGAGGAGTATATTTCAGAAATTAATAATTATAATTTTGACGAAAAAGGCACTAACTTTGCTGATGAGAAAATAGGTGAAGCACGTTGGTTAAAAAAAGCAGTAGAACAAAGAAATAAAACAATTATAAGAGTAACAGCTGAAATAGTAAAAAAACAGGTAGGATTCTTCAGACATGGTTTTAATCATATGAAACCAATGATATTAAAAGATATTTCTGATGCAATAGGAATGCACGAAAGCACAGTTTCAAGAGTCACTAATAGTAAATTAATTTTGACTGAGTGGGGAGTAATGCCTTTAAAAAACTTTTTTTCTGCGTCTATTGCTAGTTCAGAAAATTCAGAATCCCATGCTGCATCGGCAGTAAGAGAAACTATTAAATCTCTTATTTCTTCAGAAATTGCAGGTAAACCTCTAAGCGATGACAAATTAGCAATAATACTAAATAAGGAAGGGATGGAAGTTGCTAGAAGGACGGTAGCTAAGTATAGAGATATGCTAAATATACCATCAAGCTCTCAAAGAAGAAGAGAAACAAGGTTACAAAATTTTTGTAATGGTTAATTACTAAATATTAAAATAATACTCTATATATTAATTTCAGATAATTTAATATCTGATGAATTAAAAATATATTTTAATGGGATATTGTCCTCAAAATTCTTAGTGCCTTCTTGGTCAAAATAATCAATCTTTATAACATATTTATTTAATTTGTTTAAACTGTTTTGAGGTGCAACGGTTTTTGAAACGTTGATTTTCTTAGGTAACATTATTCGATCTCCAAATGTTTTTTGAAAAGTGCATTATTTGTGCCAAATTATTGAGATCATTTATTTTTATTAGCATATCCTTTTAAACTCGTCCTACTAAGAAGGTTTCTACCTATTTTAATATATGTGGCAGGATTTTGAGACTTTCCATTAACAGAAATCTCGTAATGCAGATGAGCTCCTTTTACTTTACCAGTCCTTCCCATCTTACCTATAACTTGACCTTCGTTTACTATGTCTCCTCTTCTTACATTTATTTTGGCTAAGTGACCATAAGTTGTCATAATACCATAGTTATGTCTGATACGAATAACTTTACCAAAAGACCCATGATAGCCAGCAAAAACTACTGTACCATCTGCAGAAACTGAAACATTTTCTTGCCAAGTTCCTGCTAAGTCTATCCCATGATGCATTCTATATTTACCAGTTACAGGATGTTTCCTAGGTCCATATGGACTTGAAATGTAATAATGTTCCATTGGTGGTTTAAGTGGTAAATTTTGTAGTGCTTCTTTATAAATTGCTAGTAAATTAAGGCGGTTTTTTAGGCTTCTAAAAAAATCATCACTGTCTGGATCGATTGTTTGATTATTTTTGATAATTGTTTCAATACTTACCAAATCATCGTTTTTTAATTTTACATTTATAGCCTTAAATACATTTTCCATTTGTATAAGTTCATTGTCAACAGTGGCAATAAAACGTAAACTTTTAACCTTATCATTTAGTTTTGGAGGTTGAGGATATTGAATGTTTTGATTTGTATTAGATTTGTAATTTTCAGATATCAAGATATTGCTTTCATTTGGTAATTGATTTACCAATTCATTAGGAATATCTTGATTTCTTTGAGTTTTGTTATATAAATCGATATTCTTATTTTTAGCAATAGTTTTTGTTGAGTTAAAAATTATTTTATTTTTTAAATCTGTAGTCAGTTTGTTTTTAAGCTCTTTAAAATTTAGTTTTTTTGCTAATTTACTTTCTTCATTAAAATCATTTTCATTTTTATTTTTGATTGGTTCGTAAACTTCAACTTTGTCAACTTCTACAATTGCTTTTTTCAAAATAGGGAGTGTTATGTTTGACTGATCTTCAATATTTATGTTTACATTAGTATCTGAGTCATTTTCTATTGTATCATTTATATTGGCTGAGGCTTCAGTAATTATATCGTTTTTTTTTGCTACATCTATTGCAGAATATATACCCTTTGCAGACCAGTAAACAATGCTAGTTAAACCAATAATTGTTGTTATAAGTACACTAGTATAGTGTATTGGTTTAAATGCAATTTCTATGGGCCCTTTTTTAGTGAAAATTAGAAATCGTCTTTCGGAAAACAGTCCTACTTTTTTATCTTTTTTAACTTCTTCTCCAAAACGTTGACCTGTCTTAACCGGAGGAAGTTTTTTTCCAAACTTATTAAACGTGGTATTCACCACTAACTACTCCATACCTAAATATAAAAAATACAAAATTCCAATATTAGATAAAATCTGTAATGTCACCATAAAAATTAAAACTTTACTAGAAACAGGGTTTTTAACTGATAAGCTAACAGCGGGAAAGGTTTCTTTTTTCATATGAGGCTTATCAATTTTTTTATCATTTTTATAAACATCTTTAGAATCTAATGGCTTATTATTATTTTGATTCGCATGATCTTTATTATTTTGCAAAGACAAAGAGATATTTGAGTTACTAGTTTGTTGACGGATTTCTAGGGGTGGGTCTTGTGAAATTTGTTCTACAGCCTCATTTTCAATCTGTATTCTCATCTGTTCTATACGATCTCTTAAATCAATAATTTCTTCGGCCATAATATTTATCTCTGATTTTTTTGTTTAGGGTTATTATTATGGCAAGTTAATTGCATCATTCATACCAAATAAGTGCTTTATAAATAATTTTTTTATTTTACGTTTATTTGTAGTAAAGTAGTTTAGTTGAAGTTAATTAAAAAAAAATTTTTAAATCAATTAATAAAAGGATTTCCATAATGCTAGGAAAAACAAACGATATTGAAACTGAAAAATCTACTATATCAAGAGATATGAAGATAAAAGGTAAAATTTCCGCAGACGGTGATGTAGTATTACTAGGATCAGTTGTAGGAGATATTAAGTGTCATAGTTTATCAGTTGAAGATACTGGCACTTTAAAAGGTAATGTAGATGCTGATGTAGTTACAGTGTCGGGAAAGTGTGATGGGCAAGTATCAGGCGATGTTGTTTCAATAAAATCAACTGGAAAAATTTCTGGTGAAGTTTTTTATGAAAACATCTCTATTGAAGAGGGAGCTGTTGTTGAAGCTCAAATTGGTAAAAGAAAAAGTAAAAACTAAGGGAGATTATTTATGGCTAACAAACAGGCAGTTTTAGGATCAGGAGCCCGCTTTAGTGGAAAAATATCAAATGCAAAATCTATAGAAATAAATGGATATGTTGAAGCTGATTTGACAACTGAAAAAGTTACAATTGGTTCTTCTGGTAAGTTTCTTGGCGCCGTAGAATCAGAACTAGTTGTTATTGCTGGAGAATATGAGGGCAAAATGCAAGCTGATAGTGTTTGGCTAACAGAAACATCTCGTATAAGTGGGGAGGTTCACTACAAATCTTTACAAATGGATAGAGGAGCAGCTTTAAATTGTAGGGTAGTCCATAATTGGAATGAAACTGACACCAACAATGTAGATGAAACACAAGAAAATCAAGAAATTGCTCAAGAAGAGCAATCTAATGAAAAATAATATAGGATTATTATAGGGATTTATCATGAGTGAAATTACATATATATCAGAAGAATTAGTAATGGAGGGCAACCTTGACTCTGCAGGATCATCTGTGGTTGTTGCTGGAAGATTCAAAGGAGAATTAAGGGCTAAGGATGTTTTGCTTGAGGCAAATAGTATATTTGACGGTAATCTAATAGCTGATAAAGTTACTTTGGGAGGGTTAGTTAAAGGTGAAGTGGCTGCTAACACTTTAAATGTAGCTAGTAGCGCTAAAGTTGAAGGTAATTTAAAAACTAACGCACTTTCTATTGATCTTGGCGCAGAAGTATCAGGAAGTATAACCAGAATTTCTTAAATAATTAATATTTCATTTATTAATTATTTAGGGTTGTTTTAATACAGTCATGAACAAAATTTTTTGTTTCAGCTTCTCCAGTAAGTTGGGCTAGTTTCATTGTAGCATATCTTCCAGCAGCTAAGGCAACTGCAAGTTCGTCATTTTCATTAGCAGAAAATTGACAAAGATAATTTTCTATACTATCTCTAATCCTAATTAATTTCTCTTCATAAACTTTAAATTCATAATCCATATTTTCATTTTCAATTTTATTTGAAAAGTTTAATTTAACTACTTGACCCATTTTTAAAACCTATTCAGTTATTATTATGATTCTAATATACTATACGGCTAAACTAGCGTAACATTAAATTTTTTTGTCTTAATATACAAAGTTATTAATATGATTAATTTTGAAATATACAAAAAAGGACAAAAAATCGAATATACTAGATATATTCATTCATTTGATAAAGAGAATATTAACACATTATTTATTTTTCACGGTCTCTATGGGAGAGGAAAAAATTGGCAATCTTTCGCAAAAAAAATGAGTCAAAACAAAAAAACTATTATTATCACAGTTGATCTAAGAAATCATGGAGGAAACGTTTTTAACGAAAATATATCTTATTCATTAATGATAGAAGATATATTAAATTTATTTAACTATCTTGAAATAAAGAAAACTAACTTGTTAGGTCATTCCATGGGTGGAAAATTAGCAATGTTACTTGCATTATCTAATCCAAATTACATAAATAAAATAATTATAGCTGATATTGCTCCAGTTAATTATAAAAACTATGATAATAGGATAATAGATGCTTTATTAAATTTAAATTTAAGAATAGTAAAAAATAGAAATCATGCAGATGAATTATTGTTAAATCATATTGATCAAAAATTTTTAAGATTATTTTTGCTTCAAAATCTTCAACTTATTGACGGAAAATATAGTTGGTCAATAAATTTAACTGCAATTAAAAGAGCAATGATTGATTTACGATCATTTCCTAAAATGGAAACTAATAATAAAGTAGACATAAAATCACTATGTATTTATGGAGGCAAAAGTGATTATGTAAATGAAGACCAATTTGAAGTTTTTAAAAACTATTTTACGAATATTAAATTTTATAAAATTAAAAATGCTGGTCATTTCTTACATATAGAAACTCCGGATGAATTTTATGAAGTTTCAAAAAAATTTCTTGAAGATTAAATATATCATGTTGTTTCACAATAATAAAAATTGTATTAGATAATCATGATGAATAAAATTGAAACACATGTTTTAAGATTATCTTGTAGAGACCAAGTCGGAATTGTTTCAAAAATTTCTACATTACTAGCAAATTATAAATGCAATATCGTAGAGTCTAAACAGTTTACAGACCAACAAAACAGAAATTTTTTTATTAGGCAAAGTTTTACGCTTAGTGACCCAAATATATTATCAAAATTAGAGTATAATTTAAACTTGTTATCAAAGGAATTACATGCAGAATTTTTCTTAGGAGAAATTGAAAATTCTATGAATACAGTCATTATGGTATCAAAATTTGACCACTGTTTAAACGACCTTCTTTTTCGAATAAGAAGCAACTCTTTAAACTTGAATGTTAAAGCAATTATTTCAAATCATAAAATTGCTGAAGATATTGCAAGTTTTTCCGACATCCCTTTTTATTTTTTGCCTATCAACAAAATAAACAAAGAAGATCAAGAATTAAAAATTAAAGAAATTGTTTATAATAATGAAGTAGAGTTAATAGTACTAGCTCGATACATGCAAGTACTTTCAGAAGAATTTACGCATGAATTTGAAGGAAAGATTATTAACATTCACCATAGTTTCTTACCTAGTTTTAAAGGGGCTAAACCCTATCATCAGGCCTTTGATAGAGGAGTTAAAGTTATTGGTGCAACAGCTCATTATGTTACTAAAGAGTTAGATGAAGGGCCTATAATAGAACAGGACACGCAAGAAGTTGATCATGAAATGATGCCTAATGATTTAGTTTTAATAGGAAGAGATGTAGAAGCAAGAGTTCTCTTTAGAGCGTTAAAAGCTCATTCTGAAAACAGAGTTTTTTTGAATGGTAAAAGAACAATAGTTTTTAAAGGACAAAGGGTTTTAGGATGAAAAATCAAAAGGAAAAAGTTGTTATAATAGGTTCTGGTGCTGCAGGACTAACCGCAGCTATTTATGCCGCTAGAGCTAATTTGAAGCCTTTAGTCATAGAAGGAATTCAGCCCGGAGGTCAATTAACAATTACGACTGATGTCGAAAACTATCCTGGCTATGCTGATGTTGTTCAAGGACCTTGGATGATGGAACAAATGAGATCACAAGCCTTAAATGTTGGAGCGCGGATAATAAATGATGTAGTTGTTAGTGTTGATTTTAAAAAAGATAGTAAAACTATTTCACTAGACTCTAAGAGCACATTATCTGCAAACACAGTTATTATAGCTACGGGTGCTCAAGCTAAGTGGTTAGGTATTGAAAGTGAAAATAAATTTAATGGTAAAGGGGTCTCTGCATGTGCTACATGTGATGGTTTTTTCTATAGAAACAAAGAAGTTGCTGTCGTTGGGGGTGGTAATACAGCTGTCGAGGAGGCTTTATATTTATCCAATATTTGTTCAAAGGTAATATTAATTCATAGACGAGATGAATTAAGAGCAGAAAAAATTTTGCAAGAAAGACTTTTTGCTAAGGAGAATATTAATATAATTTGGAATAATGTTGTAAGTGAAATATTAGGTGACGAAAAGGGAGTTAATTCATTAGAATTAAAAGCTAAAAATTCAGTCAAACCTAAGATAATCAAAGTTCAAGGTGTTTTTATCGCTATTGGACACAGTCCTTCTACCGAACCATTTAAAGGATTTCTTGAACTGGATGAAGAAGGTTATATTGTTGCACAAAAACCTGGAACATCTATTACAAATATCGAAGGTGTTTTTGCTGCTGGTGATTGCGTTGACAAAATTTATCGACAAGCAGTAACAGCTGCTGGTATGGGTTGTATGGCCGCTCTTGATGCCGAAAAATGGATACAAAATCAATGATTTTTAGCCATTCAGATTAATTAATTCCATTATTCCATACACCAAAGAAGCTACTGTGAAATCATAAGCAATAAAATTTTTTATTGGAGAGAATTCGACAACGTCAAACCCTATTACTTCTCGACCTTTAATAAGCTCTTTGATTAAATCTAGACTTTCATAATATCCTAAGCCTCCAGGAACAGGGGTGCCTGTCGCTGGCATGACAGATGGATCTAATCCATCTACATCATATGATACGTATACTTTTTTTGGAAAATTTAAAGGTAATTTAAATTTTTTTTTGTAATAAATATCTTGAGCATCCAAAAATAAAACATTGAAAATTTTTCTATTTTCAACTTCTTCTTTACTTAATGCACGCACTCCAAATTGTGCAATTTTATATTTTTCATTACCAAGAAGATACATTATGCTAGCATGAGAATGAGCTTCGTTTTCATAATTTTTTCTCAGATCAGCGTGGGCGTCAATTTGTATTATTCCAATATCATCTTTACTATGTAAACCTAATCCTTTGTAAATACCGTTAACTGCACCATAAGTGATTCCATGCTCGCCGCCTAATGTGACAGGTATTTTTTTTTGCTTACTTATATTTTTTGTAATATTTTCAATATCACTCATAATAACTTTTAATGGTTTATTGCAATTTAAGAGGGGGTGTGTGTGTATCCCGTGGATGCATGGAATGCTTTTACCAGTATATCGTTCTAATTCATTACTTGCTTTAATAATGGCTTGAGGTCCCTTGGAGGTCCCTTTACCATAAGATACTGTTTTTTCCAAAGGTACTGGCACAATATGAAATTTAGCTTTATCGCTATCGTTTTCTTCTATAGAAAGCTCTGACTTTAAAAATTGATTATTTTTATTATCCATAATTTATAAATTCTTATGACAATCTATTTTCAAAGTCTTTAAATGAAAAGCTTTTAACAATTTCTAAATTGTCAGTTTCACTGTCCCAAATTGCTATAGATGGCAATTTTATACCATTAAAAAAACTAGTTTTTACCATAGTATAATGCGCTTGATCTAGAAGGGCTACTCTTTCTCCAATTTTTGGAATATCAGTAAAATTATATTCACCTATAATATCAGCAGCTAAACAACTAGGCCCACCTAAAATAATTTTATGTCCGTGATCTGGTTCGTTAAGAAGGGTAGGTCTATATGGTGCTTCAATTACATCTGGAATGTGTGATGTAGCACTTATATCTGTAATCGCAATATTTGGAGAGAGTGGATTGCTAGGTTTAAAAAAATCGAGTATTTCTCCAACTAGAATACCACTATCTAAAACCACTGCTTCTCCAGGTTCAATATATAATTGACAATTTGTCTCATTAGAAACTTTTTTCAAAAAATTTTTTAGTTCATTAAGCTGATAATCTTTTCTTGTGATATGATGCCCTCCACCTAAGTTTATCCATTTTATATTGGTAATTAAAGGTGTCAGTGATTTTTTCAATTTATTCCATGTATTTTCTAAGGGTTTGAAGTTTTGTTCACATAATGAATGAAAATGAATTCCATCAATTTTATCTATATCGTAATTAATTAAATCTTTTAAATGTACACCTAAACGAGAAGTAACCCCCGCAGAATTATACTTATTAATTTCAACTTCTGAATAGAGTGGGTTAATTCTTATTCCAACTTCATTATTAAATTTTTTAGAAATATCATAAAAAGTATTGATTTGGTTAAACGAATTAAAAATAATATGATCAGATATTTTAGAAATTTCATCAAATTCATTTTTTTTAAATGCAGGTGAATATGTGCTTATTTCACCTTTGAAATATTTCTTTGCTAACTTGGCTTCATATAAACCTGAACAACATGAACCATCTAAGTATTCTGATATTAGGTCTGCAAGTGAAAAGGTTGAAAAGGCTTTTAAAGCCATCAAAATTTTTACATTTGTCTCTTTTCTAAGTTCAAATAAAATTTCCAAGTTATTTTGTAATGCTATCTTGTCTATTACAAAGCATGGACTTGGTAACCTTTTCAGATCAAGTTTATTAAAATCTTTAGGGTTCCCCCCCATTGTCTGTAACATCTTATACTCTAGAATTTTACACTATCTTTCAATTGAATAGTATTAGTTGGTAACCCATGTTGATTAAGAAGTTCCATAAATAGATCTGGGTTAAATTGTTCTATATTCCATACACCAGGTCGAAACCATTTTTTTTGTAGCATTAACATTGCTCCAATCATTGCAGGGACACCCGTTGTGTATGAAATAGCTTGACTTCCCACTTCATCATAACAAGCTTCATGATTACATATATTGTAAGTATAAAATGTTTTTTCTATATTATTTTTTCTACCACTAATAATAGTACCAATACATGTTTTACCTTTTGTTCTCTCTCCAAGACTACTAGGATCTGGAAGAACAGTTTTTAAAAACTGTAATGGAACTATCTCTGCTCCATTGTAATTTACTGGCGTAATTGATGTCATTCCAATATTTTTAAGTACTTCAAGATGCTTTAAATAGTTGTCGCTAAAAGTCATCCAAAACCTAGCTCTTTTTATTTCTGGAAAATGTTTGGTTAGACTCTCTAATTCTTCGTGATACATCAAATACATGTTCTTATAACCAATTTCAGGAAAATTAAATGATACTTTATTTTTTAGGGCAGGACCAATTTTCCATTGTTTATCTTCCCAGTATTTGCTATTTGATGTTACTTCTCTAATGTTAATTTCGGGATTAAAATTTGTAGCAAATGGATGGCCATGATCTCCATCATTGCAGTCTAGAATGTCTAAACTATCTATAATATCGAGATAATGTTTTTTCGTGTAAGCAGTAAAAACATTTGTTACCCCAGGATCAAATCCAGATCCTAAAAGTGCCATAATGCCTTTTTCTTTAAAACTTTTCATATAATCCCATTGCCATTTATATTCAAATTTTGCTTCATCTCTTGGCTCATAATTGGCAGTATCTAAATAATGTGTTTTTGTAATAAGGCAAGCATCCATAATATTAAGATCTTGATAAGGAAGTGCTAGATTGACTACTAAAAAAGGTTTAAATTTGTTAATTATAGAAACAGTTTCGTTAACGTTATCAGCGTCTAACTCTACAATTGTAATATCGACTTTATATTTTGTTTTCACACTTTTTTTAATTTTTAAGCATTTATCTAAGGTTCTACTTGCTAAAATTATGTTAGTAAAAACAATTGAAAGGCTTGCCATTTTGTGAATTGTTACATGACTTACACCGCCTGCACCAATTACTAAAACACTTTGCATTGAAATCTCCTAAAATTTTAGCAATTTATTATTTTTCAAAATAGGTATATCCAGATATTGATTCTTTAAAAGATTGAATTAATTGCTTTCTCTCAGTTAAGGATAAGTCTCTACTTCTAACAGCATCTTCTACTATACGCTTAAATCTATTTATAATATCTTTTGGTTCATACTCAACATAAGATAATACTTCAGAAATAGTATCACCTTCTTGTTCATGTAATAGCTGATAATTACCATTTTCTTTTAACTTTATTGTAATTACATTTGTATCACCAAACAAATTATGAAGGTCACCTAAAGTTTCCTGATATGCACCTATATAAAAAACACCTAAAAAATAATCTTCATTATTTTTAATACTGTGAAGAGGTAAAGTGTTTGAAATACCGTCTTTTAAAACAAATTTATTTATAATGCCGTCGCTATCACAAGTAATGTCATTTAAAATAACTCTTCTGTCAGGATATTCATGATGTTTTTGTATTGGTGCTATTGGATGAATTTGATCTATGGCCCAAACATCTGGAAGACTTTGGAACAATGAAAAGTTACCGTGATAAATATCTGCCATATTATCAATTGAATCTTGAAGTTCTTCGGTTATTTCAGTTGATGAAGAAAGGACCGTCTTAATTTTGTTTATAACATATAAATAGGTTTCTTCAGTTTTTGCCATATTAGGTAGATCAATTTGACCACTTTTAAAAAGGGCTCTTATCTCATCTCTGTAATAGTTTAGATCATTCAAACATTCTTGTGCTCTTTCTAAACCTAGATATTCAGGAATTTGAATCATATTTTTGAGTAAAGGATGATCCTCTTCATTCATAGTTTGAATTTTTTTACTATCAAAGTTAGTCGTTTCTAAAATATTGAAAATAAGCATTGAGCTAGACGCTATACAAGCTCTGCCAGATTCAGTTATTATTGTTGGGTGAGCTATTTTGGATTGGTCAAGTTCATACTTAACTGTTTCTACTATATTTATACAATACTCATCCAGTGAATAATTTATAGAGTTAAAAGCAGATTTTTGTTCTCCAGTATAATCCACTCCTAAACCTCCACCAAGATCCAGATAGGTTAATGGCGCACCCAGTTTACTCATTTCAGAAAAAAATCTACATGCCTCTTGAGTTGCTTTTCTTATTTCAATTATATCTGGTATCTGACTTCCAAGGTGTGAATGTTGTAAAATTAAGCAATCAAGGTAATCATATACTTTTAACTTATTTATGACTTCCATAACTTGTTCAACAGATAATCCAAATACACTTCGATCACCACTTGACTGTGACCAATTACCGCTAACTTTATTAGTTAATTTTACTCTAATTCCAAGTAATGGACGGACCTTTAGTTCTTTTGAAATTTCAATTATAAGATCAAGTTCTCTTGGGCTTTCTAAAACCAAAATAGTCTTAAAACCAATTTTTATCGATAAAATTGCAAGATGAATAAATTCTCTATCCTTTATTCCATTACAGATTATTGTAGAGTTAGCTGATAGATCATGCGCCAAGGCTATTAATAATTCTGGTTTTGAACCAACTTCTAGACCAAAATCGAATTCTTTGCCAAACTCAACTATTCTATCAATTACTTGAGCTTGTTGATTTACTTTTACTGGAAAAACACCTTTATATTCACCCTTATATCTTATTTCTCTAATTGCTCTTAAAAAAGAGTTGTTAATTTGTTTTATCCTAAATGCTAAATAATCAGTAACTCTCAATAAAACTGGGCAACTTATTCCTCTTTCATTCAGACTTTTTATAATTTTGATTAAGTCCGTTGGAGAATTATCTGGATGAAATGGGTTTTTTAGGCCAATGTTTCCATTTTCAAGTATTTCAAGAATATCATTGCCCCATTTTTTTATTCCATAAATATCGTCATTCATACTAAATTAACCTAATTTTTTTTAATAGTTTCATTATATTGCCATATAGAACTGGTCAAGTTATGGTTTAAATAAAATATGATTTTTACAATATAAAAATTCAAAAAAGAGGGTAGCATGTTTTTTTCTAAATATAAAAATGACGTAATTGACAAGAACAACGCGCTTGTAGGTAGAGATAATCCACTCATCGATAAATTATCTCATGAGATAAATGGACATGACCTTATGCATGTTCCAAAAGGGTTTTGTGAAATTATTTTGGGCATGGGTTGTTTTTGGGGTGCTGAAAAAATTTTTTGGAATCTTGAAGGAGTGTATCACACTTCAGTCGGTTATGCCGGTGGTCATACAAAAAATCCAACCTATGAAGAGGTATGCAGTGGTTTAACTGGTCATACCGAGGTAGTAAGAGTAGTATATGATCCATCTAAAATAAGCCTAAAAAAAGTTTTAATTTATTTTTGGGAAGGACATGACCCAACTCAAGGAATGAGACAAGGTAATGATATAGGTACACAGTATAGATCTGCAATTTTTATCAAAAATAAAGAGGATTTGATTGAAGTCAAATATACAATGAAAGAATTTCAAGATTTACTAAATATGGAAGGTTTTAAAAATATTACTACAGAAATAAAGAGTAATATAGAATATTATTTTGCTGAAATATATCATCAACAATACTTATATAAGAACCCAAATGGGTATTGTGGCTTAGGTGGTTGTGGAATAAAATTTAATTAAACCTCTTGTTTTCTATAATACGCCTTGACCTAATTTGTTTCGTAATATATCAAGATATAATATTTATTAATGGTGCAAATTATGAAAGTTGTAAGTTCTTTAAAAACATTAAAAGTTAGAGATAGAAACTGTCAGATTGTTAAACGTAGAGGTCGTTTGTACGTAATAAATAAAAGAAATCCTAGATTTAAAGCTCGTCAAGGTTAATTAATTCGCTCTTTCTTGTTAATTTTATAAGTTACACCAAACTTTTATAACTCTTCTACAATTGAATTCTTTTATAAAGGATTAAATCATGAAGATTACTAAGATTATAGAAGAAACTAAATCAATTAGTTCTAACATAAAGAATGCATATATTGACTTTTCTAAAATGACAATAAGTCTAGTAGCGGTTTGTTCTGACATAATAAAAAATGGTAAGCCCTTAATTGGATATGGCTTTAACTCGAACGGAAGATATGGCCAAGGCCATCTTATCAGAGAAAGGTTTGTTCCACGCCTACTAGAAGCTAATCCTAAAGAAATATTAAATGAGGAAGAAACTAATTTTGATCCCACAAAAATGTGGGATATTATGATGAAAAATGAAAAACCTGGTGGTCACGGAGAGCGTTCAGTTGCTGTTGGAACAATTGACATGGCAATCTGGGACCTTGTTTCTAAAATTGAAAAAAAACCATTATTTCAGATGCTTGCTGAAAAGTATGGAAATGGAACAGTTAATAGAAAAGTATTTGTTTATGCAGCTGGTGGGTATTACTGGCCTGATCAAGGTATACAAGGTTTAACTGATGAGATAAAAAAATATCTAGATCTTGGTTACTCAGTTGTTAAAAAGAAAATTGGAGGTGCATCTTTGTCTGAGGATTGTGCAAGAATAGAAGCAGTTTTAAAAATTTTAGGCCCCAATGACAAACTTGCTGTTGATGCTAATGGAAGATTTGATCTTCAAACGGCAATTGAGTATGCAAAAGCACTTTCAAACTATGATTTGTTTTGGTACGAGGAACCTGGAGACCCGTTAGACTTTGAGCTTCATAAGCAGCTAGCAAATGTTTATTCGGGCTCTTTAGCCACAGGTGAAAATTTATTTTCTGTGCATGATGCTAAAAACCTAATTCGATACGCTGGAATGAGAAAAGAAAAAGACTGGCTACAATTTGACTGTGCATTAAGTTATGGATTGGTTGAATACTTAAAAATAATTAAAATGCTTACAGAATATAACTGGGACATTTCAAGATGTATTCCTCACGGTGGCCATCAAATGTCCTTGGCAATAGCAGCTGGTTTAGGCTTGGGGGGCAATGAAAGTTACCCAGATCTCTTTCAACCATATGGTGGCTTTCCTGATGGAGTAAAAGTTGAAAAAAGTATAGTTACTTTACCAGAAATTGAGGGGATTGGCTTTGAAGGTAAGTCTGATCTTTTTTCAATAATGAAAAATATGACTACATAAAATTATATTTTTTAAATTTTAAAAAAATCATTTCCTTTATTATCTATAACTACAAATGCAGGAAAATCTTCAACTTCAATTTTCCACACGGCTTCCATTCCTAATTCAGGATATTCTAACACTTCTATTTTTTTAATACAATCAAGAGCAACTTTAGCAGCAGCCCCCCCTATAGTTCCAAGATAAAATCCACCATATTTATGACAAGCATCTCTTACCTGTGTGGATCTATTACCTTTTGCCAACATAACCATTGAACCACCATTTTTTTGAAATTTGTCAACATATCCATCCATTCGTCCAGCGGTAGTTGGTCCAAAAGACCCAGAGGCCATTCCTTTAGGTGTTTTAGCTGGGCCTGCATAATATACAGGATGATCTTTAATATAATCAGGTAAAAAACCATCATTTTGAAGTCTCTCTAGTAGCTTTGCATGAGCTATGTCTCTTGCTACAATCAGGGGGCCAGTAAGATTAACTCTTTTTTTTACCTCACATTCGTTTAATTGTTTCAAAATATTTTTCATGGGTTGGTTTAAATCTATGTTTGTAACTTCTTCAGAAACATCATTAAAATCTATATCAGGCATGAATTGACTTGGGTCAGTCTCTAGTTTTTCGAGGAAAATTCCATTCTTATTAATTTTACCTAATATTTGTCTATCAGCTGAACAAGAGACTCCAATACCTATCGGAAGAGATGCTCCGTGTCTTGGAAGTCTTATTACCCTTACATCATGACAAAAATATTTACCTCCAAATTGTGCACCTATACCCATTTCACGTGTAAAATCTAATATTATCTTTTCCCATTTGTGGTCTCTATATGCATGACCAGATTTATAATCGCCTTGATTTGGTAAATTATCTAAATAGCGCAAAGAACCAAGCTTAACTGTTTTTAAATTTAGTTCAGCAGAAGTTCCTCCAATAACAATAGATAAATGATAGGGTGGGCAAGCTGCAGTGCCTAGAGAAATTATCTTTTCATATAGAAAATTTTTTAAATTGTCATAATTTAAAGTTGCAGGTGTTGCTTGAAATAAAAAACTTTTATTAGCAGATCCACCGCCTTTTTGAACAAATACAAATTTGTATTCTTGTCCTTCAGAAGCAAATAAACTAATTTCTGCAGGTAAGTTGTTAGCCGTATTTTTTTCTTCAAACATTGAAAAAGGTGCTAATTGAGAAAAGCGTAAATTATTTGTTTGATAAGTATTATAAACCCCTAATGATAAATATTTACCATCGTCAGTATTAGTAAAAACTTTTTCACCCTTATAGCCTAAAATAATAGCTGTTCCAGTATCCTGACACATAGGAAGCACGCCTGATGAAGATATGTTTGCATTCTTCAACATTGTTAAGGCAACAAAGTGATCATTATTAGACCCATCTTTATCTTCAAGTATATCTTTAAGCTGCTGTAAATGTGATTTTCTTAATAAGTGAGAGACGTCTTTGAAAGCTCTTTGGGATAATAAAGTTAGAGCTTCAGGATCAACTAACAAAATCTCTATGTCGTTTATTACAGAGGTTTTAATGTAAGAATCTGATATCTTAATATACTCAGTATTGTCTTTTGAAAGTGGAAACATTGGTGAATAATTAAATTCGCTCAAAAAACTCTCCTATTTTAGATAATAATATTCATTTTTTATCTCTGAATTCATTGAGAGAAATAATTTCTCCAGACCCAGTTTTGTTCTTGTGTTTTAATTGATTTTTTTTGTTTTCTAAAACAACGTTTTCATCTTTCGTTTCTTTATTGGGTAATTTTTTTTGTTCTTCAACTTTAAATTGCAGACCAAATCCTACAGAAGGATCAGTAAAAGATGTTATAGCTCTGTAAGGAACATAAATGTTTTTCTTTTGACCATTAAAAGACAAAGTTACTTCAAAATATTCGTCTGTTGCTTTTAAATCCCAAAACTGATGTTGAATAATTATTTTTATCTCAGAACTGTCAGTACTTTTTAATTCTTCTGGGACAATAACTTCATCATCATTGCCGTTAAAAGAAATAAAAAAATGACTGTTACCTAAGAGGCCAGACTTAGATGTAATTTTTAATACTTTTTTAACAACATTTTTAAGACTTTCTTCAACTAAATCATCATAATCAAAACCTGTAATGTTGAGTGTGCCATCATCATTATTATTCACTGAACTACATCCTAAAACTTTTTTTTACATTGTACATTTCTATAAGTAATTTTTTCAAGAGAAATTTGGAAATTATTTGAATAAAATGGCGAGAAGTAAACTTCTCGCCACCCAAGTTTTTCTGTTGCCAGGTAAATTGAAACCCCGCCAATTCTAGCTATAGAATTGGACTAAGTTTCGGTTGCTTTGGCTGCTTACGCTGCTGCAGCTACCGGAGCATAGTTGTCATTTGCAACTATTAAAGTAGTCCGATAACGGTGGTACAATACCGAGTGAAAGTTTGATTTTTACTACATGCGTCGATCCTATTTCGCCCCCATATAAAGTTGGTGGAGGCGCCGGGTACCGCCCCCGGGTCCGCTAAGCTTATTCTAAAAAATGTTTATCACCATAGTCATTAAAATGACTTTTTTAGTATACATTATTTATTTTTTTTATTAAAGACCACATTAAGAAAGTTTTAAAGTATTATAGGTTGAGATATTTGAATGAAGCAATATTTAGATTTATTAGACTACGTATTAAAACACGGAAATGTAAAGGAAGATAGAACTGGAACTGGTACCAAATCTGTTTTTGGTTGGCAAATGCGTTTTGATTTAAACTCAGGATTTCCTTTGCTGACTACAAAAAAACTACATTTAAGATCAATTATACATGAACTTTTATGGTTTATAAGAGGTGATACAAATATATCTTATTTAAAAGACAACAATGTATCGATATGGGATGAGTGGGCTGACGAAAATGGGGACCTTGGACCTGTATACGGTAAACAATGGAGAAGTTGGAATACACCCGATGGAAGGAAGCTTGACCAATTATATGACGTGATTAGCGAAATTAAGAATAAACCAAATTCAAGAAGAATGATTGTGTCGGCGTGGAATCCGTCAGATGTAGGTTCTATGGCGTTACCTCCATGTCACTGTCTTTTTCAATTTTATGTAGCTAACAATAAATTATCTTGTCAGTTATATCAGAGAAGTGCAGATATTTTTCTTGGTGTTCCATTTAATATTGCATCCTACGCGATTTTAACGCATATGATAGCAAATGTATGTGATATATCAGTTGGTGATTTTGTTCATACTTTGGGGGATGCCCATTTATATAAAAATCATTTTGAACAAGCTAAAAAGCAATTATCAAGATCAATAAAAACTAAACCTCAAATAAAACTTTTGAAAAAACATACTGATATAAATGATTTTGTTTTTGAAGATTTTGAAATTATTAATTATGATCCTCATCCTCATATTTCTGCACCGGTAGCCATATAAATGATAAGCAAAAAAGACTTAAAAAACCCTATTGTTTGTATTGTTGCGATGAATCAAAATAGAGTTATTGGGGATGGTAATGGTTTACTTTGGCATTTGCCTGGTGATTTAAAAAGATTAAAAACAATCACAATGGGTACACCTTTGATAATGGGAAGAAAAACTTGGAATTCAATTGGTAGGCCTTTACCTGGAAGAGCAAGCATAGTTCTGACTAAATCTCTTTCTTGGAAGGCGGAAGGAGCAATTGTAGCAAATTCTTTCGAGAATGCTATTACAGAAGCTAATATTTGGATCGAAGCAAATAAAAAAATGGGAAATAAAGCCATACAAAATAAAATATTTTTATTTGGTGGTGCTCAAATATATAAGATTGGATTAGAGTATTGTAATACTATTGAAATGACCAAGGTAAACTTTTGTGCAGTATCAGGGTCGAAGTTTCCAAAATTGAAGGAAAATGATTGGAAAAAAACAAAACTTGAATATTTTGAAGCAACTAGTAATTCACCTGAATTTAGTTATTGGCATTATAGTAGGATTATTTAAAGATGATTATTGAAAAATCTTCGGACTAGGTTTTTCACTTAGTTCTATTGTTTTTATTATTTGAGATCCAATCTTCATATATTTTTGTGAAATAATGCTGTATGGTTCTTTATACACAATTGGATTTCCATCATCAGATGATGTTCTTAAGTTTATATCAAGAGGAATTTCATTTAAAAAAGGCACACCTAATTTTTGAGCTTCAGCTTTTGCTCCACCATTTCCAAAAATTTCATGTTTAGTGTCGCAGTTAGTACATTGAAAATAGCTCATATTTTCAATTATACCTAAAATGGGAACATTCACTTTTTTAAACATGTTTATACCTTTTCGGGCATCTATTAATGACAAATCTTGTGGAGTAGAAACAATTATTGCACCAGCCAATTTTACTCTTTGAGAAAGTGTTAATTGAGCATCACCAGTTCCTGGAGGCATATCCACTATTAAAATATCAAGATTTTGCCAATCTACATCTCTCAGAAGTTGTTCAATTGCGCTCATTACCATAGGACCTCGCCAAATTGTTGCAGCGTCTTCAGGTACTAAGTAGCCAATGGACATTGCTTGTAGACCAAATGCATTATGTGGAACTATTTTTTTCCCGTTACTTTTTGGCTTATTGGATATACCTGTTAACTTTGGAAGGCTTGGTCCATAAATATCAGCATCTAGAATACCGACATTATAATTTAATTTTAAAAGTGATAAAGCAATGTTGATTGCAGTAGTTGATTTTCCTACACCGCCTTTACCACTTGCAACTGCAATAATATATTTTGCAGGTTTTAAAGGGGCATTTTGTGAATTTTTATTCTCTTTTTTTGTATTATGTGAAGTCAATATAATCTCTACTTTTTCAACTTGTTTGATTAATAATAATTTTTCTTGAATAAAGTTTTTGATCTGCTGAGATTCTTTTAATTGCTTAGGTAGAAGTTCAAGGGTAAAATGAACTATATTGTTTTCAAAATTTAATCCGTAAATACAATTGCTATCAAATATATTATTAGATTCATCCTGAAGAACAATAGACCTTAATGTTGTAACAATTTCATCTAATTTTTTATTATCCATTATATTTGTCCAGAAATAATTTTATATAAAGGTTGTAATTTTATACTACAGTGCAAATATCTACCATACAAATCTAAATACAAGTTTCCTTAAACTTGTTAAATAGATCAAATGCTTCTGGAGTTTAATTATGATAATCAATAATATCAACGACAATGGTTCAGGCCCTTGGGGCAATGGTGGAAACCAAAATCCTTGGGGTAAAAAACCTAATTCTAATGGAACTCCTCCTGATGTTGATCAAATGCTTAAAGAAAGCAAAGATAAGTTAAAAAAAATGATGCCTACAGGCTTTGGCGGCGGTAAGGGTTTAACAATATTATTTTTTATACTATTGGGAATATGGTTGATGACAGGCATATATAGGGTGAATCCTCAACAACAAGGCGTAGTAATGAGATTTGGTGAGTGGGTAAGAACCACACCTCCAGGCCTCCATTATCATTTACCAACTCCAATCGAAAAAGTTATGACCCCTGATGTTACTAGGGACAATAGAATTGAAGTAGGTTATAGGTCATTTGGTGGAGCAGCCACAAGTAGAAGAGATGTTCCAGATGAATCTAAAATGATTACAGGTGACGAAAATAATATTGATATTGACTTTATTGTGTTTTGGAAGATTGCAGATGCTGGAGCTTACTTATTTAATATACAAGACCCTCCTGAAACAGTAAAAGTAGCAGCGCAGTCAGTAATGAGAGACATTATCGGTCAAACAAAAATACAAACTGCTTTAACGGGTGGTAGGCAAGATATTCAATTAAAAGCTAAAAACATGCTCCAGGAACTATTAAATGAATATGAGGCTGGAGTTGAGATTAGAGATGTACAACTTTTATCAGTTGATCCACCAGCCGAAGTTATCGACGCATTCAATGATGTTCAAAGGGCAAGGCAAGATAGAGATACTTTAATCAACGAAGCCGAAGCTTTTAGAAATGACATCGTGCCTAGGGCTCGAGGTGAAGCTGCACAGTTAATTTCTGAAGCTGAAGCTTACGCGAGTGAGGTTGTTAATAGAGCTAAAGGTGATGCAGATAGATTTAACTCTATATACAAAAGCTACAAATTAAATCCTGAAGTGACTGAGTCTAGAATATATCTAGAAACTATGGAGAAAGTATTTTCAAGAGTAAAAAAAATTATAATGGATAAATCTGCAAGCTCATCAGGTGTTGTTCCTTACTTACCACTAGATCAACTAAAGCAAAAAGGTGATAAATAATGTCTACTTCTAAAATTATAACTGGTACAAGTATATTAATAGTTTTATTTGGTCTTTTAAGTTCTTTCTTTACTGTTGATCAAACACAACAAGCATTGGTTCTACAATTTGGTGAACCCAAAAGACTTGTCAATAAACCTGGATTAAATTTCAAAATTCCATTCATACAAGAAGTTACATATTTCGAAAAGAGAGTGTTATCTTTGGTATCCAAAGACTCCGAAGAGGTAATTTTAGCTGATCAAAAGAGACTTGAAGTAGATACATATTCAAGATTTAAAATTATTGATCCACTTTTATTTTATCAAACAGTTAGAAACGAATTTGGTGCGCGTCAACGTTTAGAATCAATTATAGATTCATCAGTTAGGAGAGTTTTTGGAAAGTTTGAACTAACAGCAATATTGTCTGACGCAAGAACAAAAATAGTTGAAGATATAAGTGGAGAAGTTAATTCTACAATAAAGAAACTAGGCATGGAAATTGTTGATGTTCGTATCAGAAGAGCGGATTATCCAGAAGCCACAAGTCAAAATATTTTTAATAGAATGAAAACAGAAAGAGAGCAAGAAGCTAAAGAATTTAGAGCTGAAGGTGCTGAAGAAGCTCAAAAGATCAGAGCTATTGCTGAAAAAACTAAAGTAGTTCTGGTAGCTGAAAGTAAAAGAAAAGCTGAAGCACTAAGAGGGGATGGAGATGCACTTGCAATCAAAATATATTCAGACTCTTTTGGTCAAGACGAAAAGTTCTTTAAGTTTTACCGATCAATGCTTGCATATGAAAATACTTTTTCTGACGACGGTACAACTATGTTATTGAGTCCTGACAGTGATTTTTTTAGTTTTTTTGGCAAACAAACAGGTAATTAGGTTATTATAAAATAAATTTTTTTTTTATTAAATTGTTAAAATAGCTCCAAGATTTAGCCTTAAATCTGCCTTTTTGTATAGATAATAAGTTTTAAATTAATAATACGGTGTACAAATGTCTCATATATCAAATTGTTTTAAAAATTATGGTCTCATAGTTAGCGTTAATATTTTTGTATTACTTTTTGCAATTAATTTAGCCAGTGCTAAAAGTGCTCCTGAAAGTTTTGCAGATCTCGCTGAAATACTGAGTCCTTCTGTTGTAAATATTTCTACAACTACAGTTGTTGAACAGAGATCCAGAGAAATGCCGTCTTTTCCACCAGGTTCTCCATTTGAAGATTTTTTCAAACAATTTGAAAAGCCAAATGGTAAAAAAAGGAGAGCTCAATCCTTAGGTTCAGGTTTTATCATAGATGAAACTGGATACATTATTACTAATAATCATGTAATAGACAATGCTGAAAAAATTATGGTTATCCTGTATGATGACACGTCCTTTGAAGCCAAAGTTGTTGGTAAGGACCCAAAAACAGATGTTGCGCTTTTAAAAATTGAGCCTAAGAAAACAAAGCTAAAAGCTGTTAAGTTTGCTGACTCTAATGATCTGAGAGTAGGAGATTGGGTGATGGCAATTGGAAATCCTTTTGGATTTGGTGGTACAGTTACAGCCGGTATCGTATCTGCGAGGGGTAGAAATCTGTCAGGATCATATGACGATTACATTCAAACTGATGCATCAATTAATAGAGGTAATTCAGGTGGCCCACTATTTGATATGAATGGCAAGGTAGTAGGAATTAATACTGCCATTTTCTCTCAATCTGGTGGATCAGTTGGTATTGGATTTGCAGTGTCTTCCAATTTAGCTAAACAGGTTACAGATCAACTTAAGGAATTTGGTAGAACAAAAAGGGGTTGGCTTGGTGTACTTATTCAAGAAATCTCCAAAGAAATTGCTGACAGTTTAGGTATGAAAACAGCAAAAGGTGCATTAGTTTCTTCAGCTACTGAGGGTGGTCCTGCCGAAAAAGCTGGTGTGAAAACTGGAGACGTTATATTAAAATTTAATAATATTGAAATTAAAAATATGAAAGAGTTACCGAAAGTTGTTGCTGGTACCCCCGTCGGTGAGTCTGTTCCATTAGTAATATTAAGAAACGGAAAAGAATTAACTCTTAAAGTAAAATTAGGTGAGCTTGAATTAGCTGAGAAAGAAAATTTAATAGGTAAAACAAGTTCTAAAGATGCAAAATCTAAGCAATACGATAAACTAGGTTTTGTTGCAGAGGAGTTAAACAGCAAAAATAAGTCAAAATTCAAACTTAAGAACATAGATAAAGGTGTTATAATTACATCTGTTAAAGATAATAGTTCTGCGCAAGATGCTGGTCTTACACCTGGTATGGTTATTATAAGGGTAGGTCAGATTGAGGTTGATTCTCTTAAAGTTATTGATGAAGCAATTAAGAATGCTCAAAAACAGAAGAGAAAGGCCTTATTACTATTAGTAAAGGTTGAAAATGGAAGTAGATTTGTCGCATTGGAGTTAAAATAAAAATCAGTAAATTATTTGGTTGTCACTATACCCCTGTGCATAGAGTATACCTAAAAGATTTGTTGTTTTAAAATGAATATTAGCTTCTTTTTCTAAGACTTTTTTACCATTATATGAAACTCCTAAACCAGCTTTTTTGATCATTTCAATATCATTTGCTCCATCTCCAACACATATTGTCTCTTCATAATCAAGTTTGTTCTTTCTTACATAATCATCTAAGTACCAAACTTTTGCATGTTTATCTAAAATTGGGTTTGTAACTTTACCTGTTAGATACATTTTGTTTAAATTGTTATAGCAAATTTCAAGTGAATTAGCATGTGCATGTTCAAAACCCAGGGATTTTTTTAAATAATCAGTTAAAAAAGTGAAACCACCAGATACAAGGACAGTAATTGAATTATTGTGCTTCATAGTTTTAATTAACTCGACTGCCCCATCATTGATATTTATACTTTTTTTTAATTTTTCTAATATCTCAGCTGGTTGATCCTTAAGAATTGCTACCCTTTCCAATAATGCTTTTTTAAAATCAATTTTGCCATTCATAGCCTCATTCGTAATTTTAATAACTTCTTTTTCTTTGCCAATCTGCTTTGCAAGTTCATCTAGACTTTCTTCTTTAATAATAGTGCTATCCATATCAGCTAAGAGTAATTTTTTTTTCCTATCTTTTGTTTCTTTTATAAAATTACAGTCAATATTATTTTGCAGAAGGAAATTTTTAGTAAATTTTTTAAGCTCTAAATTTAATTCCACATTTTTAAGTTCTAACTCATAAGCTCCTTGCGGACTTAATTCTCTAAAATTTGTCTTTTTAAATGAGATATCTTCCAATCTTTTTGATAAATAATTTAGAATATTATTGTCAATATTTTTTTCTGTAGTATTAGAAATTAATAAAAATTGTTTCATGAAACTCTAATTATATTATTGTATTTATTATGTCTAGTTTGTTGAATGTTGAGACATTGTTTGATCTTTCAAAGAATAATTATTCTTTTGTTAACGATATGATCATAATTGCAGGTCCTACAGGCGTTGGAAAGTCTAAAATAGCGATAGAATTAGCCAAAAAGATTAATGGTGTTCTAATCAATGCTGATTCAGTTCAATTATATAAAGATCTTTTATTGTTATCTGCGAGACCATCAAAAGTAGATATTAATAAAGTTCCTCATTTTTTATATGGATATGTAGACTCTGATATCAATTATTCGGTTGTAGACTGGCTTTTTGAGCTAAAAAAAACATTATCTGAAATAGAATTAAAAAATAAGATACCTATTTTAGTTGGTGGTTCAGGGCTATATATAAACGCAGTAATAAATGGCTTAGTTAATATTCCATCAATTTCAGAAACGATTAAAAACCAAAGTTTAATAAAACTCAACGAGGTTGGGATTGAGAAGTTTAGGCAAATCAATTTTCAAATTGATCCTAGGTATATGCAAAATAACAATGATAAACATAGATTACTCAGAGCTTATAGCATTTTTCTTCAAACAAAAAAAAATATATCCTTTTGGCACGAGCAGCCTAGAGTTAAAACTGTAAACAAGAATATTTATTCATTTTTTATAACATCAGAACGAAAATCAATATACAAAAAATGTGAGATTAGATTTGAAGATATGCTTACTAAAGGGGCTATATATGAAGTTAAAAAATTACATAATTCAAATATTGACAGGTCACTTCCTATTTCAAAGAGTTTAGGAGTTAAATGGCTTTTAAGTTATTTAGATAATAACATTTCATATGAAGAGGCTGTAAAATTAAGTAAAAGAGATACTAGAAGATATGTTAAAAGACAATTTACATGGTTTTTGCACAATTATATTCCGTACAAAATAATAAATATGAAATAAAATTTTGTATTTATGAATATAATTATAATTTTATATTAACATGTTGACGATTTATAAAATTGTTGTTAACAACCAATCTAATTAATTGATATGAAAGAATTATAAAATAATGACTGCAGATAAAACAATTACTGGTGCGGAAGCTGTAATAAAAGCTTTAGTTGAAAATGGTGTAGAAGTTATATTTGGATACCCAGGTGGAGCTGTTTTACCTTTATATGATGCTATATTTGATAATAAAAATA
>QBYJ01000016.1 GCA_003282885.1 SAR116 cluster bacterium AG-325-F22 | reverse complement strand
AAAAAATCAAGATTTAGACTTTGCTTTAAGTTTAATTAAAAAAGCTTTGAAATTAGATCCAGATAATGGTTATTTTCTCGATACCATTGGTTGGGTGGAATTTAAAAGAAAGAACTATAACAAAGCAACTTTTTATCTTGAAAAGTCAATTTCAATTTTGCCTAAAAGCTCAGAAGTTTTAGATCATCTCGGTGATAGCTATCTAATGCTAGGCAGAAAAAATGAAGCAATATTTGAATGGAAAAAAGCAATAAAATATGAAAAGGATAAATATACAATTAAAATTATTCAAGAAAAACTAAGTAAATATGAATAATTATTATTCCATAACTGCTCCAGCTAAACTTAATCTAAATCTATTAGTTCAGGGTAAAGATAATAAGGGTTTACATTTATTAAATAGTGACGTTTGTTTTTTGGAGTTGGCAGATAAAATTTATTTTGAATTTAGTGAAAATGATACTTTCCTTCAAACGAATACTAATAAATCATTATTAATTAATTCTAAAATAAATTTAATTTTAGAATCTTTGTACATCTTTAGAAATCTAACAGGATGGAATAAGAAATTTAAAATTTATTTAGATAAAAATATTCCAATTGGTGCGGGACTAGGCGGGGGCTCTGCTGATGCTGCCGCTACATTAATATTATTAAGAAAGCTATTTAATAATGAAAGAAAGTCAAGAAAAATATCTATTTCTTATTTGTATGAAATTGCCAACAAACTTGGATCTGATGTACCAGCATGTTTGGAAAGTAAAAGTTTAAAAATGAGTGGTCATGGAAATAAGATTAGAAGAAATGTACTATCTAATAATTATTACTATTTATTAATTAATCCCAATATTAAATTATCAACTAAAAAAGTTTTTTCACACTTCAGTTGTTCTTCCAATGAACAAAAAGTTGATAAGAAAATAATTTTTGAAAATATAAGTGTTTATAATTCTCTTCTTTCATCAGCTGTTAGTTTAGCTCCACAAATTAATGATATTTTATCGATTTTAAAAAACATTCCAGATATAGTTGCATATGGTATGTCTGGAAGTGGTTCAACATGTTTTGGCATATTCAAAGAAACCAAAACCATTTTACCTATTTCTAATTATTTTAAGAATAAATACTTTATTTGGTATGGGAAAAAAAAAGATTACAGTGTGAATAGGGTTCGTTTTTCTAAAATGCTTGAAAATAAATTTTAAATAATGTAATTCAATAAATGAATTGGGGTGTAGCCAAGTGGTAAGGCATCGGGTTTTGATCTCGTGTACCGTAGGTTCGAATCCTACCGCCCCAGCCATACATACAAGCCATTGATTTTTCGAATAAGTTCTTCGTTGCTTCTAAAAAGCTAAATCTAATTAAGTTATTCTCAATCCTATAAAAGTTTCTCATGAGAAAATTATGTTATCTTAAACTAATGTAAAACTTTCATATTTTTTAAATTTTCTATACATTCATTAATAACATCAGGGGATATATCATTAAATGCATTGGAAAGGGATTTATAATTAATAGATTTTTTGTTAAAAATATATTCTATTAATTTTAAAAATTTTTCTGGAATCAGAACTTTATTTTTGCCATTTATTAAGTACGGTTTATCTCCTGTTTTATCAAATGTAACATTCTTATCTAAGTCATATTTAATGCCCTCAGAAACAATATTTTTTATTGAATATTCTTTAATTTCATACGGCCAATTTTGAATATTATTATTCAAGTCTGTTAAAGTTTCCTCTCGATTTAAAATAGTATCTATTTCTTTTGAAAATTTGATTAACAAGTTTTTTAAATCTTTTCTATTATAACTTATATCAACATCGCTTCTCATAAAGTCATTTAAAATGAGTTTTTCCCACAAACTTGACATAAAATCTATAGGTTTAAAATACGTCAAACCAAATGCAATATGTATAGCGCCATTTTTTGAAGCTAAAGCATCATGAAATTGTCCCCTAGGAATATATAAAAGATCCCCCGGTTTTAAAGTTACTTGATCAATTAGCTTACCAGCTCTTTTAATTCTTTCTTCTGGGCTAAAATTAAAAAAATTATGATTGATTGGATCTTTTTCTACATTTTCATAAATATTCCAGATTTTTTCTCCTTCGAAGTGTATTGCAAAAACGTCATGCATATCAAAATGAGGCCCAAAAGCTTTATGACTTGCCATTGAAAAGTATAAATTACCTTGACACCTTCCTTTGGTTAATTCTTGCAATTTTTTTGCTATTTTGAGAAGCCCTTGATTGTGTTTTTCAATATCATTCAAAATAATAGAAGCACCCTTAGACACTAATTTTTGAACTTTATCTACATTTGGTCTGTAGTTATCTCCTGTAATATCTAAATTTAAAGAAGAATAATCAACATAATTTAGCTGCTTTTGATCAAGCATCATGATAAAATTTTTGTTATTCCAGATATTTGTCTTTGAAAGTAAATTTTCCAGAATTTCGACGTTCATTATACTTTCTATTTGGTTTATAAAATTTTCTTTAAATAAGTACTTCTTGCCAAAATGATCCGAAAAGAATTCATTAGGAAAATTTTCTTTAAAAATGTCTTGTTTCAACAACTTCTCCCTAAAATTTAGTTATACTATATAAACCATTATTATTTATTAACGAAAAAGATAAATTAGGCTCTAATTTAAATAATTTTTGTTTTAATCTATATATATGTGTTTCTAAAGTGTGTGTATTAATTTCCTCTGTTATACCCCAAATATTAATTAATAAGTCATTCTTAGTTAACTCTTCATTTCTCTTGTCATATAGATAGTGTAAAAGATAATTTTCTTTTTCAGTCAAATGTACCGTAACCTTTGTTCTCGAATTGAATAAAGTCTTTTTATTAGGTAAAAATTCTATATGTTTTATTAAAATTATTTTATTTCTTTTACTTCTAGTTAATTTTAAATATTCTAATTTTTCAAATAAAGTTCTTAGCCTAAAGGGTTTTTCTATTACTATAATGTTCAAGTTATTAATAATACTATTATTAACTAATTTGTTACAATAGCCAACAATATCTACATGATGATTTTTGTCTAAAAGATTGTCAAAGAATTTTTTAGATATAGGGTTTATGTCTTCAATATTCAAAATACATACATCAAATTTTTTTTCATTTACCAATTCCAACACATTAAATTCATCATTTACTGCATAAGTTTCATATTCAATTACATCTGAAATTTGGTTATACAAAATTGAATTTAAATGTTTGTCTTTTTCATATATTAATATACTAATATTTTTATCCATTAAAGTGGTCCATAGTGGAAATTGTGAATATAAAATTTTAAAAACATGATTATGAAAAATATAACCTTAACATTAAAAATAGAAAGAGCAATATCAGAGCTCAGAAGAGGGGGAAAAGTAGTAATCTCTGACCCTAACTCTGGAACTTCCGTATTACTAGTTGCAGCTGAATTGATAGACAAAGAGACTGTGACAAAGCTATCTGAATTTGCACTATCAAGACCCAACATTATTTTGTCTAATAACCGTTGTAATGCAATAGGTTTACAAATTGCTGATCAACCATGTTCAATTTTGATTGATAAAAAATGGACTATGAATGACATATTATCATTATGTATGCCATTAACAGGACATAAAATTCCTACTATAAATGGGGTGGTGGCGGAAAGCAGTAAGAGTATTATATCCTACTCTTTATTAATTTTAAGACAATCCAGACTGCTTCCCGCTGGTTTAATGTCTATTATATCTAACATTGCACCAGAAAAAATAAATCAATGGGCATTTAAGAATAATTTCATACATGTTGATGTAAATGACATAAAATACTACGAACAACATAGGGCAGAAACTCTAACCATTGCTGTAAGAGCTAAAGTGCCAATTGCTGAAACTGATAACTGTGAGGTTATAATTTTTAGACCTTCAGAAGGTGGAGACGAACATTTTTGTTTAGTTTTTGGAAAAACAAGAGAAATTCATGAGGATTTAAGAAAAGAGACTTTAGTTAGAGTGCATAGTCAATGCATCACTGGTGACGTTCTTGACAGCCTAAAATGTGACTGCGGACAACAATTAAAGCAATCTATTAAAATTATGGCAAAGGCAGATGAAGGTGTTTTAATTTATCTTGCTCAGGAGGGTCGTGATATTGGTTTATTGAATAAACTTAGGGCTTATTCTTTGCAAGAAAATGGGATGGATACAGTCGAAGCGAATGAAGATTTAGGGTTTAATGATGATGAAAGACTATATTATCCAGCTAAACAAATGCTCTCGCAGTTAAAAATTAATAAAGTTAAATTAATTACTAACAATCCAAAAAAAATGGAACATTTAATAAAATTAGGTATAAATGTGACTCAACGCATACCTATTAAAATTAATCCTAATAAGTATAATAAAAGATATCTTGAGACTAAGTCAAAGAAATCAGGGCATATTCTATAATTAAATTTCTCTGGCTCCGAAAAATAAAGAACCTATTCTGACAGAAGTTGCACCAAATTTTATTGCTTCTGTAAAATCATTGCTCATCCCCATTGACAACTCAATTAGGTTGTTTTTGTCTGCAATCTTTTTTAAAAATGCAAAATGCATTGAGGGTTCTTCATACTGAGGAGGAATACACATCAATCCAACAACTGGTAATTTTAAATCTCTTATGCAGTATTCAATAAAAGTGTCAGCTTCTAATGGATTTAAGCCACTCTTTTGAGCTTCAGAACCAGTATTTATTTGAATATAAAAACTTTTTGTCTTTGACTGATTATTTAAATTTTTAGCAATTTCATTTGCTAATTTTTCCCTGTCAATTGTTTCAATTATATCAAATAGATTTAATGCTTGCCTAACTTTATTTGACTGAAGTGGGCCGATTAGTCTTAATTCTATATTTTTATTCATTTCTAATCTTTTTGACCATCTTTGTTGAGCCTCTTGAACTCTGTTTTCTCCAAAACATTTTTGACCACAATTTATAGCTAAATCTATTTTTTCTTCTGATTGTTTTTTTGAAACCGCTATTAAATTTGGATAAGGTAGTGATGAAAAATTACTATTTTTATGTGCTTTTTTGATTTCTTGTAATACAGAATTCATATTATGTTTAATACTTTCCAAAGCTATCCATCCTAAATTTTATACATTTACAAAAAATTATATAACTTTAAACTTTTTAAGTGTTGTATTAATGCAACAAAAGAATTAAAAAAGTGATATATTTATCATTATTAATAGTTTTTTTTAATAATATATATTATTTATATAAAATACAACTCTGAGGTGGAGTTGTAATTAACTGTTTTCTTAATCAGAAAACTCAATATAAAGGGGATACGCAATGCGTAAATTACTTTTAGGTACAACTGCACTTGCTGCAGCTGCTACTCTTTCAACAAACGCTGCTTTAGCAGACGTTTCTATCTCTGGTAGTTATGAGTTTAAGTATTTGTCAAGAGGTTCTTTAATAACCTCACTTGACGGAACTACTATGAATCATGGCGATACTGAGATGATTGTTAACTTTTCCAACAAAACTGATTCTGGCTTAGATCTTAATTTCAGATATGATATTGGGGCTGTTACAACAAGTGACCAAGCTTTGCTCGGTGACGAAGCGTCTTTGTCAATCTCAGGTGGTTTTGGTAAAATCGTTTTAGGTACAGATGACGATGCTTCTGACGCTTATGGAATTGACGAAATGGACATAGTCGCTGAAGAGCCAACATCTTCACATGCTTCTGCTACTATTGGACAAAGTTCAAGTATTGCTTCATCTGACGCAATGAAAATTGCTTACCACCTTCCTGCAATGGGCGGTCTTACTTCTGGTATTTCATTTGCTGATAGTGGTGCTGCAGGCGGTAGCGACAAAACAGCTTATGGTTTAAAATATTCTTTATCAGCAGGCGGTGCGGATGTATCTATTGGTTATAGAGCTTCAAGTACAGAAGGCACAGCTGTAGATACAGATGAAACAAACTTGGGTTTGAAAATTGTATCTGGTGACATCTCTATGATCCTTGCAACAGGTAAATATGAGGGAAGTGACGAAGACAGAGACAACACTGGTGTTGGAGTTTCTTTTGCAATGCCTAACGGTATGGTATTAGGTGCTTACACATTTAAATCAACAGATGATTTAGATGTAGGTGAAGAGTTCACAAGAACTGGTGCTGAAGTTCAATACACAATAGCCTCAGGATTAAAAGCGATGGTCAATATAGACGATTATGACTATAAAGTTACTGCAGGCAACCATGAAGGCACACCAACTGCTGACAATGGTACAATGACACAGTTGACAATTCAAGCAACATTCTAATTGCTTTAATATAAAATATTTAAAAGGCGGCTTTGGCCGCCTTTTTTTATGTCTTTCTGTTATTAATTATTTAAAATATTCTTAAATACTGATAAAATATTTAATTCATATATGAAAAGGTTTACCTTAATGATCAAAAATTTAATACTACTGTTTAATTTTATTATTTTATTTGGATGTTCTAGTGATAATACTATATTTAGCAATCCAATCACAGGAGAAAAGAAAACCCCAGGAATCTTCTCGAAAGACTCCAAAAAAGGAATATCTTTGAGTGATCTTCTTGATCCTCAATCCTCTGAAACCGGTGTAAACGTAAATGGTTATTTATGGCGAGCCTCTTTAGATATTTTATCAATTGCACCTTTAATTTCTACTGATGCATTAGGTGGTACAATAATAACTGACTGGTATGTTAATAAAAATATAAAGAATAAAAGAATAAAAATTATGGCATATATAAAGACTAGTGAATTAAGATCAGACGGTATAAGCGTTAAAGTGCATGTTCAAAATTTAGAGGATGGGGTTTGGAAAAACACATATACTGATGACAAACTAGCCTCTCAAATTGAAAGTAACATTTTAAACGAAGCACGAAATTATAGAACTAATTCTTTAAATAAATAATTATGAAATATAACCCTTCACTAATAGAGAAAGAATGGCAAAAAAAATGGAATGATTTCGGCATTTTTAAAGCCAAGATTGATTATAACAGACCTAAATATTATGTTTTGGAAATGTTTCCATATCCCTCAGGTGCAATTCATATGGGACATGTTCGTAATTATACTTTAGGTGATCTTATTGCTAGATATAAAAAAGCACAAGGCTTTAATGTTCTACATCCAATGGGTTGGGATGCTTTTGGTCTACCCGCAGAAAATGCAGCTATTGAAAATAATACCCTTCCATCTAAATGGACTTACTCAAATATTGAAGTTATGAAAAGTCAATTAAAACAAATGGGCTTATCCTATGACTGGGAAAGGGAATTTGCAACTTGCAGCCCAGATTATTATAAGTTTGAGCAAAAAATGTTTCTAGATTTCTACAAGGCAGGCATTGCTTATAAAAAGGAAACTGTTGTTAATTGGGATCCAGTTGAGCAAACAGTCTTAGCTAATGAGCAGGTTGTTGATGGTCGTGGATGGCGTTCAGGCGTAGAAGTAGAGAAAAAGAAAATGAAAGGATGGTTTCTTAAAATTTCTGATTTTGCCGAAGACTTGCTTAATGAAATTGATAACTTAAAAGAATGGCCTGACAGAGTTAAAATTATGCAAAAGAATTGGATTGGCAAAAGCAATGGCGCCACTATAAATTTCTCAATAAACAACTCAAAAGAGACAATTAAAATTTTTACCACAAGACCAGATACTATTTTTGGGGCCACATTTATTGCAATTTCTCCACAACATCAATTATCCTTACAAATTGCAAAAAATGACAATAAAGCCAAAGATTTTTTAAAATTTTGTGACAAACAATCTAATAAAGAAGCAGATCTTGAAAAAGCTGATAAATTTGGTTATGAAACTGGTCTTACCGTTTCACATCCATTTAAAATAGGGGTAAATTTAAAGATATATATTGCAAATTTTATACTAATGGATTATGGGACTGGGGCTGTTTTTGGCTGCCCTGCTCATGATCAAAGAGATTATGACTTTGCTAAAAAATACTCTTTAGAAGTTATATCGGTAGTTGAAAATGACAACAATCTTCCATATACAGGAGATGGCCCACACGTCAATTCTGAATTTTTAAATGGTTTAAACACCCAAGAAGCTATAGATTTAAGTATTAAAAAATTACAAGAATTAGGAGTTGGACAAGAATCTACAACATATAGGATTCGTGATTGGGGAGTGTCTCGTCAAAGATATTGGGGCTGTCCCATACCTATAGTTTTTTGTGATAGTTGCGGTGAAGTCCCTGTTCCAGAAAAACAACTTCCTATCTGCCTTCCAGAAGATATAAATTTTGATTTTAAAGGGAATCCGCTAGTTTCACACCCTACCTGGAAAAATACAAAATGTCCAAAATGTAATAATAATGCTTTAAGAGAAACTGACACCTTTGATACTTTTTTTGAATCAAGTTGGTATTTTGCCAGATTTACAGATTTAAACCCCTCGAAGGCATTTACAGAAGAAGCATTCAAATACTGGATGCCTGTTGATCAATATATAGGTGGAGTTGAACATGCAGTAATGCATCTCCTATATTCAAGGTTTTTTATGAGAGCTTTAAAATCCGTAAAGTCAATTGATCTAGAAGAACCTTTTAATTCTCTTCAAACACAGGGTATGATTTGCCATCAAACTTTTAAAACTAAAAAAGAAAAATGGCTTTTCCCAAACCAAGTAATAAAAGAAAATAACAAATTTTTCCACGCAGTTACAAAAGAAGAAGTTATTCCTGGAAGAATAGAAAAAATGAGTAAATCCAAAAAAAATGTTATTGATCCTCAACAAATAATTCAGAATTATGGTGCAGATACTGCTAGATTTTTTATGCTTTCTGATTCTCCGCCTAATAGGGATATGGAATGGTCAGATTCAGGTATAGAAGGATCCTGGCGTTTTTTAAATAAGTTGTGGAACTTTGTTAATAACTTAGAAATAGAAAAAGTAGACAATAAACTTCCCAGAAACCTCTCAAAATCACACAAAGAATTACTTTCAGAGTTAAATAAGACTATCAATGAAGTTACAAAATCTATCGATGATTTTCATTTCAATATAGCTGTAGCGTCAATTAGAAGTTTGTTTAACACCCTTTCATCTTATAAAATATTAGATAGCAACGATAAAAGTGTAATTTTATATAGTACAAAAAAATTGTTGATTCTAATAAATCCTATGGTACCTCATATTGCTGAAGCTTTATGGCAAAAGTTAAAAGAAAAAAATATGATAGCTATCGAAAGTTGGCCTACTTTCGATAATACTATTGAAGAAAAAAATAAAATAAAAATACCGATACAAATTAATGGCAAAATGAGAGCAATTATTGAAGTTCAAAAAGATATAAATAAAGATGACTTAGAAAAAATAGCCTTGAAAGAAAAAAATGTTTTAAAGTTTTTGAACGTAACTCCAAAAAAAGTTATAGTAATTCCAAATCGTATTGTAAACTTTGTAATTTAAAATAGAGTTACGCATGTTTTTCATTAAGAAAATTGTAACATTTTTACTTCTCATAACTATTTTTGGTTGTTCAACTGAGAACATTGTCAAAATTAACACTGTTAATGACAAGTCTATTGCAATTGAAACACCAAACAATAAATATAATATCCTTCTAAAAGAATATTTAAAAAGAAAATTCAATAATGAAAAAGAGCTTCAAGCTGACTTTGTTCTAAAGGCTGATATTTCTTTTACTTCCAATGATACATTATCACTAGGTAATTCAAAGGCAGTCAATACAACTTCGGGTGTTACTAAATACACATTAATAGATAATAATTCAAATCTTTTGGTTAAATCTGGTTCAATAAAAACTTTTCCTGCACTAGGTTTTTCATCAAATTCACTATATAGCAATGAAATAAGTTTAGATCATATAAAAGAAAGATTGAGTCAAAACTCAGCTAATAAACTTTATATAATAACTCATATAACTTTAAGAAAACTAATTGAAAATTAAATCTGACAATTTTGAAGAATATATTCAAAGAAATTGCAAAAACACCAAAATAATTTTTTTTTATGGATCTAATTTGGGTTTAATAGATTTATTATACAATAAATCTATTACATTATTAAATATTGATGTAAATAATCCTTTTAATGTTTCTAAGATTGATGGTTCCGAATTTAGCGAAAACCCTTTAATTCTTGAAGATAATATAAACACGTTAAATATTTTTTCAGAAAGGAAAATTATCTTATTGGATTTATCACACATAAGGATTAACAAAAATATTGAAAATATTATTTTAAACTCAGTAGTTGAGGAAGATATTAATTATTTACTTATTATAAAAGCAGGAAACATAGGCGAGCAAAATCAACTAGTTAAATATTTCAAAAATTCAAATAAAAGTATTTTAACCGTATGTTATGAAGAAAAAACTAATAAAATAAAAAATAATATAAATAATATACTTATTAAGCATAAGATTTTTTTTTCTAATGAATTTATTTCAAAGTTCAGTTCCACTTTTAATTCAGACTCTTTATCTAATAAAATGGAATTAGATAAATTAGATAGTTTTTTAAAAAACAACAAAACTGTTACTGAAGACGTACTTTTTAAATTTCTAATGAATAACGAGGACATAAACTTGAATAAAGTTGTGAAGTCATGTTCAATGGGTGATGCAAAAGAATCTTTAAATTACTTAGAAAAAATTTATGATAAATCAAATAGTAATATTATTCTTGTAAGAATGTTTGGGAAACATTTTAAGACTGTTGAGAAAATTCTTATATCAAGTCAACTTGGAAGCAGTTTTTCTGAAGCTGTAGACTGTTTAAAACCACCTGTTTTTTTCAAAGATAAGCCTTTTTTTCTGTCTCAATGTAATTTGTGGTCTTTTAAAAAAATAAATTTAATTCAAAAGAGACTAATTGATCTTGAATTAAAGACTAAAACAGGCCTATATCCAGAAAAAACTCTCATATCCCAATTTATATTGTCAACTTCTATACTGGCTAAAAAAAGAGTTAAGACTTAATTTTTTTCAACACATAGTCAAATTCGGTTAAGTTCTTACATTCAAATGTTATATTTCCTGTTTCTTTTATATTATTAAAATTAATCTTCACTCTAATACCTGTAATTTCTAAAATCTCCTTTTCTAATTCTAAAATATCTAAATCTTTATTTTTTGAAAAAGGTGCCTTTTTACTTTGTTTCTTTACTAGTTTTTCGACTTGTCTTGACGTTAAATTATTTTTATTTATCAATTCAAGCAAGTGATCGATATTATTGTGTCCAATAAGAGGTCTTATTTGACCGACAGTTAACTTTTCTTGTACTAGAAATTCTTTAGCTAATTCTGATAATGACTTTAACCTTAAAATATTGGCAATATAAGATCGAGATTTACCTACAGCTTTTGAAATTTCTTCCTGTGTATAATTATAATTTTCAATTAAAGATTGATAACCCTCAGACTCTTCTATTGGATTTAATTCCGATCTTTGAATGTTTTCTACTAAAGACAATTCTGCGATTTTGTTATTCTCTATATCATCTCTTATAATTGATGGTATTTCATGTATTTTAGCCATTTGACAGGCTCTCCATCTTCTTTCACCAGCAATCAAATGATAATGATTTTGTTTGTCTTCTCTCGTTTTTAGGATTATAGGTTGAATAACACCTTGATTTTTAATTGATTTTGTTAAAGATTCTAATTCCTTTTTATCAAATTTTTTTCTTGGTTGCCATGATCCAGGTTGAATAAATTCAATTGGAACCATTTTATATCCTTCATTATTATTTTCCTCTCTTAGTATTGATTTTTTTTCAAATTCACTTCCTAATAAACTTGATAGACCACTTCCTAATCCACTAATTTTTGTATTTTTATTTTTTTTCATTTTAGTCTTTCTCTTGATTTATGATTTCACCCGCAAGAGATGCATATGCTTGTGATCCAGGGCAAGATATATCATACATCAAAACTGGTTGACCATAGCTTGGAGCTTCAGAAACTCTTACATTTCTCGGAATAACAGTTTTAAAAACCTTGTTACTAAAATGATTTTTAACATCATTTGATACCATTTCACAAATTTTGTTTCTTTTATCATACATAGTCAACAATATACCCTTTAATGCAATATCTTTATTAAAATTACCTTTAACGGATTCTAATGTTTTGATAAGCTGTGATAGCCCTTCTAATGCATAGTATTCTGTTTGTAATGGAATTATGAGACTTTTAGCAGCACATAAAGCATTTAATGTAAGCAGTCCTAAAGATGGGGGACAATCAATAAAGATATAATCATAATTTATTTTTATCTCTTTTAATAGACTTTTAATTTTATACTCCCTATTCTGCACATCAACTAATTCCTGTTCAAGTACAGACAAATCAGGCGATGTGGGAATTATGTCAAGCCTCGGGATCATAGTAGATTTTATTGCTTTGTTAATATTTGTTTTTCCACAGATTACAGAGTATAAATCTTTATCTCGATCATTATAGCTAACACCAAATCCAGTGCTGGCATTGCCTTGTGGATCCGAATCAATAATGAGGGTTTTCTTATCACAAGCAGCCATAGCAGTAGCTAAATTAACAACAGTTGTAGTTTTTCCTACACCACCTTTTTGGTTGGCAACTGCAATTATTTGACCACAATTTTTATTCATCTTTAATATTTAACATATTTATTTTATTAATATATAAAATTTTACCAAATTTATCTGTAATTGAATCAAATTCTTCAATAGAGAGGCTTTTCCTTTTACCTAGCTCTGAAATTTCTTTCTTATATGATTTACCCTTCAAAAACAGTAGTTTAGGAAGCTTTTGATTGGTTGAAGAATTCTTTGTAAAAGCTTCAGCATAATCTATCAATTTATTTAACGGAGCTAAAGCTCTAGCAGTAATAAGTTCAACATCAAAATATTCTAGGTCTTCAATTCTATTGTGATGAACTGTAACATTTGTTTCAGAAAGCATAGAAACCTCTCGCAAAAATGTACATTTTTTTTGGTCTGATTCAACTAAATGTATCTTTTTGTTACCCATCATCGCTAAAATCAAACCAGGAAAACCTGCGCCTGAACCAAAATCAATGATATTTCCATCAATCTCTTTTGTAATGTTATATAGTTGTGCTGAATCTAGAAAATGTCTCTCCCAAATTCTCTCTATAGTATTTTTACTAATTAAATTAATAGAATTTTGCCATTTTATTAGAGTTTGATAGTAAACAGAAAATTTTTCAAATGTTTCACGTGAAACATCTTGAAACAAACAAAAATCATTATAAGAATTAATTTTCATTAACAGCTTTTAACGTGGTTACTTTTTTTAAATGCCTGAGAAGTAATAATGTTGCAGCAGGGGTGAATCCTGGTAAATTTGATACTTGAGAAATGCTGGTTGGTCTGACATTGTTCAAAATGTCCTTTGTTTCATTGGATAACCCCTTAATTTGATTAAAGTCAAAATTTGTTGGAATTTTTATCTTTGTTTCCTTTTTATATGCTTTAATATCTTCTAATTGTCTTTTCAAATAAACATTGTATATTGAGTCTGTCTCAAGCTGAGCATGCAATTGAGTCGGTATTTTTTTTAGTTCTGGCCAAATACTAAATAAATCTTTTATCAAAAAGCTTCCTGATGAAAGAATATCTTTTGGCGTTTTAGGTTTTCCCGTTCTAGGTGAGGGCAAATTATATTTTTTTAATTCACTAGGTTTAGAAATTAGTTTGTCCATCATTTTGTTTGCTTTTTCAAGCTCTTCCTTTTTTCTTAGCCAAAATTTTTCTCTTTCAAGGCCAACAACTCCAAATTTAATTCCTTTACTTGTAAGACGCTGATCCGCATTATCAGATCGTAAAAGCAATCTGTATTCGGCTCTGGAGGTAAATATTCTGTATGGTTCTGGCGCTCCTCTTGTAATTAAATCATCAATCATGACACCTATATACGCTTCAGATCGATCTAGAGAAAACCATTGAGGATTATTGTTCAAGTTAATTGAAGCATTTATACCTGCTATCAAACCTTGCGCCGCTGCTTCTTCATAACCAGTTGTTCCGTTTATCTGACCAGCAAAAAACAATCCTTTTATTGATTTTACTTCAAGAGTGTTTTTTAAAGCCCTTGGGTCCATGTAATCGTACTCAATTGCATAACCATATTGTTCAATAACGGCATTCTCTAATCCATTAATCGTTTTTAAAAATTCATCCTGAACTTTTTTTGGTAAGCTTGTAGAAATACCATTAGGATAAACTAATGGGCTGTCCAAACCTTCTGGTTCAAGAAAAATTTGATGCGAATTCTTTTCATTAAACCTGTAAACTTTATCTTCAATACTTGGGCAATATCTAGGTCCTAAACCCTGAATTGATCCTGAAAAAACTGGCGATAATTTGATATTATTGGATATTATATTATGTGTGTAATTATTAGTTCTTGTTATACCACATTGAATTTGTTGAACCTTTATTTTATCATTCATATAAGAAAAAGGTATTGGTTCAAGATCAGCGCATTGCATTTCTACTTTTTCCCAATTAATACTATTTTTTTTAATTCTTGGAGGAGTTCCTGTTTTTAACCTCCCAATAGGTAATTTAAATTGTCTGATTTTTTGCGATAAAATGTCAGATGATCTATCTCCAATTCTGCCAGCAGAAAATTTCTCATTCCCTATATGGATTATTCCACCTAAAAAAGTGCCTGTAGTTAAAACCACAGACTTAGAGTTATAAATTGTACTATCCTCTAATATAACACCATTAATTTTACCATTCTCAACTTTAATGTCTCTAATAACACCTTCAATTATAGATAAATTGACATAAGACTTTAGAAGTTCTGTTATAGAGCTTTTATAAAGATTCCTATCGGCCTGAGATCTTGGGCCATGGACGGCAGGACCTCTTGAACGATTTAACATTCTAAACTGGATACCTGAAGAATCTATAGCCTTTGCCATAAGCCCGTCTAGAGCGTCTATTTCACGGACTAAATGACCTTTACCTAGCCCCCCTATTGCAGGATTACACGACATTTCCCCAATTTTTTCTATATTCATCGTAATAAGCGCTGTATTAGCACCCATTCTAGAAGAAGATGATGCCGCTTCTATGCCTGCATGGCCTCCTCCTATAACAATAACATCAAAAGATCTCATGTCTCACCTAAATTCACTTTCCTATACAGAAATTATTGAATATATCGTCTAAAATCTCCTCAACGTCAATAATATTAGTTATGTTTCCAATTTCTGTAGCAGCAATTCTTAAATCCTCTGCGACCAGCTCAGGATTAATACCGAAGTTTGTTGTTAAGCTTTTTTTTAACGCAGAAGAAGCTTTTTTTATACCTTGAACATGTCTTTTTCTGGTTAATAACACGCTTTCTCGGGGCGCTAACTTTTTTAAATGATCTACAATAACTTCAAGTAGTTCTTTTATACCTTCATGATTTTTTACAGAAATTTTATAACCCTTTCCATTACACTCTTTATTTAAATCTGATTTTGTGTGAACTAAAATTTTTTTTGTTGCTACTTTTAAATCTGGAATATGATAATCCCCATTGTCTGATAAAATTAAAATTAAATCTGATTTTTCTGCCCTATTTAATGCCCTATTTATTCCAATTTTCTCAACATTTGAACTGGTCTTTCTTAACCCCGCAGTATCGTTTAATATTATTGGAAAACCACCAAAGTCTAAAAAGACTTCTAAAATGTCTCTTGTGGTTCCTTCTTCTTCTGTTACAATGGCGACATTCTTATTTGACAAGTAGTTGATTAAAGAACTTTTACCAACGTTAGGCTTCCCTAATATAGTAATAATAAAACCATTTCTGATTCTTTCACCATAATTACTAGATTTTATAGAACTTTTCATATCTTTAAGTAAGCATAATAATTTTTTTTTGAATTCTGTTTCGATCTCTTCAGGTAACTCTTCATCCGAAAAATCAATCAATGCTTCTATCTTCGAACGAAGAAATATTATATCATTTCGCCAAAGTTTTAGTTTTTCGTATAAGGCACCCTCATATTGTAAAATAGATGATTTGAATTGGTTTTCTGTTTCTGCATTTATTAAGTCATTGATTCCTTCTGCTTGGGTTAAATCAATTTTACCATTTAAAAAAGCTCTCTTTGTAAACTCCCCTCTATTAGCTATTCTAAATCCTCTTCTTTTTGCTAAATGTTCATATATTTTTTTTTCAACGACAATACTTCCATGAATATGTATTTCAAAAACATTTTCTCCCGTAACCGATGCTGGTCCAGGTAAAGAAATCACCATTGCATCATCAATAATATCCTTATTTGAATCGTATAGCCTCCTAAAAGTTGCTACCCTTGGCTTTGTTGGTTTAAATGAAAATATTTCTGGCGTTTTGAGCGCTTCTTTTCCAGAAATTCTTATTATTTTTATTGCACTTTTTTGAGCAGTTGTTGCTGATGAAAAAATAGTATCCAATTTACATAATCTTTATTCTGATATGTTTCACGTGAAACACTCTAACTATTTATTCATTGCTCGAAAAAAATCTTCGTTGGATTTACTTTGTTTTAACTTATCAGATAAGAAATCCATTGCTTCAACAGGTCCCATCTGCATCAAAATTCTTCTCAAAACCCACATTCTTGATAAAGTATCTTTTTCAACCAAAAGTTCCTCTTTTCTTGTCCCAGATTTAGTTACATCAATTGCAGGAAAAGTGCGCTTATCAGAAAGTTTTCTGTCTAGTATAACTTCGCTATTACCAGTGCCTTTAAACTCTTCAAAAATTACTTCGTCCATTCTAGAGCCGGTTTCTACTAATGCTGTAGCAATTATTGTAAGAGATCCCCCATCTTCAATGTTTCTAGCTGCACCAAAAAATCGTTTTGGTCTTTGAAGTGCGTTAGCATCAACACCTCCTGTTAAAACCTTTCCACTTGAAGGTATAACAGTATTGTACGCTCTTGCAAGCCTAGTAATTGAATCTAACAGTATTACAACATCACGTTTATGTTCAACTAATCTTTTTGCTTTTTCAATAACCATGTCGGTTACTTGAACATGTCTTGATGCCGGTTCGTCAAATGTAGAACTAATTACTTCTCCATTTACTGACCTTTGCATGTCAGTTACTTCTTCTGGTCTCTCATCAATTAATAGTACAATTAAGTAAATTTCTGGATGATTCTTTGATATTGCTTGTGCTACAGATTGAAGCATCATTGTCTTTCCAGTTCTAGGTGGAGCAACAATCAGTCCCCGTTGTCCTTTTCCCATAGGGGCAACCATTTCAACAACTCTTGTTGTTATATCCTTATTATTGGGATCAAACTCAGTTTCAAAATTAATCTTATGTTGAGGATAAAGAGGTGTTAAATTGTCAAAATTAATTCTATGCCTAACAGACTCTGGTGATTCAAAATTTATAGTTTCAACTTTTAATAAAGCAAAATATCTTTCTCCATCTTTTGGAGCTCTTATCTGACCTTCTACAGTATCTCCAGTTCTTAAACCAAACTTCCTTACTTGATTAGGTGAGATATATATGTCATCTGGACCAGCTAAATAGTTGGATTCAGGTGATCGTAGAAAACCAAAACCATCTGACAATACTTCTAAAACTCCATCTCCATATATTGCAATATCATTTGAGGCTAGCTTTTTTAAACAAGCAAACATCATATCTTGTTTTCTTAAAGTGCTAGCATTCTCTATATCTAAACTTTCTGCATATATTAATAAATCAGAGGGAGTTTTAGCTTTTAAGTCTTTTAAGTGCATTTAATTCTCGTACAGGGGGGTTGCTAAGTAATTTGGAGATCTGGTTTTACCGTAATTAGTATGACAATAGCTATCATTAATAAAGTCGGTATTTCGTTAATTATTCTATAAAACTTAGTTTTTTTATATCTATAACCTTTTTTAAAATCTTTGTAAAGAATAGATAAATATATGTGAAATAATGAAAGAATAAAAACCAATGTTAATTTTAATAAAAAATATTTTTCGGATAAAAGATAACTGTTTTCATAAGTCAGAACTAAGCCCAAAACATACGTTAATATTAAGGCCGGATGCATTATATATTTTAATAGACGGTATTCCATTAGAAGAAAAGTAGTATCAGAGTCGCTCAAATACTTTTTATCATTATGATATACATAAAGCCTAGGTAAATATAATAAACCTACCATCCAAGATATAACTGCAACCACGTGTAAAGATTTTATAATATCATAATACAATTATTTTTTTTTCATTGATAATTTCTAACAATGTCAATGACCTTTCTGACATTTTTTATTTTACAATCTGGAGTTAATCCGTGACCCACACTAAAAATAAATTTATTGTCTTTCATGATATCCAAAATGGAAAGAACATTTTTTTCCAAGTGATCTGTTTTTAATGATATAAGTGAAATTGGATCAAGATTTCCTTGAATAGCAACTGAAGGATTAAGATTCTTCTTTGCCCAATTTAAATTTACAGTCCAGTCTAGAGCTATACAATCAACATTACTTTCATATGAATAATTTATGAGAGAAGCACCTGCTTTGAAAGGTAATCCAATTATGGGTTTATGGATATATTTTGATTTTAATATATTAATAATTCTGGCTGTAGGATTTATTGCACATTCTTGAAAAAAGTTATTTGGTATCATGTGAGACCAGGAATCAAATAACATTAATATATCTGCACCTGCATTAGCTTGTATTTCTAATTTATTAGCAACATGAATACATAGCGTGTCTAGCAATTCCATAAACCATTTATTTGAATTCCAAAGAGCCTTTCTTGTATTGATAAAGTCTTTACTGCTTTGACCCTCAATCATATAACAAGCTAACGTCCAAGGGGCACCAGCAAAACCAATTAAACTTTTGGATTTTGGTAATTCCTTTTTTAAGGTCAATATGGAGTTTTTTAAGGGTTCAAGTTTATTTGAAATATTAATGTTTTTTAAGATTTTGGTCTCATTAGGTATCATAGGCTCTAATTGTGGACCAATACCTTTAATAAATCTTACATTCCTGTCCATAGCCCAAGGAATCATTAGTATGTCTGAAAAAACGATTGCCGCATCTAGATCATAGTATTTTAAAGGTAACTTAGTACTCTGAACAACTAATTTTGAATTCAAACAAAAGTCAATAAAATTGTTAGCCTGTTCTCTTATTTTAAAATACTCAGGTATGTGCCTTCCAGCTTGTCTAAGAAACCAAACAGGAGTTTTCTCGTTCCTATCTTTAAAAAAATCTGTTAGTGTGTCATTCATAATTGTGAACTTTTTTAAATTATTTTAACTTTGTAGTAGTAGCATGTATAATTGTGTGGAAAAAAATTAATAAATCAACTATCCACAGGTTTTTATAACATAGTTTGTTTACATATAATAAAAAATTAAGTTTATTAACAATTTATATTAAAATTTTTCTATTTATTCAGATGTTGTTAAAATAATAATAAATGCATAATATATTCTTGTTTATTAAATTATTAAAAAATAAGAAATTACTATCAACAGTTTATTAACAGACAAAAAAACACTGATGATTATAATAGGTATTACAGGTTCCATAGGAATGGGGAAGTCAACAATTGCTAAAATGTTGATGCGTTTAAATATACCTGTGTTTGACTCAGATAGAGAAGTTAAATATCTATTGCAAAACCATAGTATAGTTCAAAAACAAATATGTGATATTTGGCCAGAAGTTGTACAAACTCAAAAAAGCAAACAAAAAATAAGTAAACATTTATTAAGTGAAAAAATTTTTACTAACAAAAAAAATAGAAGAATACTTGAAAAAATTATACACCCACGTGTTAAAGAGCGAAGAAATCTATTTTTTAAAAATGTAAGAAAATCATTCATAGTAGCCCTTGATGTACCATTGTTATACGAAACGGGAGGTGATAAGTTTTGTGATGATATATTTTTAGCTTATACAAATGAAGAAACACAAAAAAAAAGAGTTTTAGGAAGGTCTGGCATGACCGAAGAAAAATTAAATCTTATTAAAAAGGCTCAATGGAGTACTGAGAAGAAAAGAAAAAAAAATCCATATTTAGTGACAACATCTTATGGAAAAGTTATAAGCTTTATTATAATTATTGGATATTTACTAACGATAATTTTTAAAAGGAGAATTTTACATCTATGAGGGAAATAGTTCTAGATACTGAAACAACAGGGTTAGATGTCAACAATGGAGATCGAATAATTGAGATTGGTATTGTAGAATTAGAAAATCATGTTCAAACGGGTAACTGTTTTCATTATTATCTAAATCCTGAAAAGGAATCTAACTTTCAAGCACTAAAAATTCATGGGCTAACCGCGGAATTTTTAAAGGACAAGCCTAAATTTGCTGAAATTGTAGATCAATTTGTTAACTTTATTTCAGATAGTAAAATTATTATACATAATGCCTCTTTTGATGTTGGGTTTATTAATTCAGAGCTAAGGAAATGTAATAAAACGGAACTATGTGAGCATTCTGTAATTGATACATTATTGTTAGCAAAAAAAAAATTTGTTGGTCAATCTGTAAGTCTAGACTCTTTATGTAGAAAATTTAATTTAGATATTTCTCATCGTGAAATACATGGTGCAATTAAGGACGCTAAATTGTTAGCACAAGTCTATTTAGAACTTATTGGAGGAAAACAAACAAAACTGAACTTTAATGACCAAGATAATACTTCGGATTTAGATTTTGAAAACACACCTATAAATATCGAAAGCTTATACAAGAATAATGAAAAAAGAGCTCAAAAAAATATTTCTCTCAATACTTATGACAACGAATTACACAAGAAGAGTATAAAAGATATACCAAATAGTATTTGGAAGGAATTAAAGTTTTAGTCTTTTATTAGATCTAAATTAACTTCTTCTATAGAAATAGGTGTGCTTCCACCTTTATTAGTAACATCTTTAATTACTGACTGTACGAAAGGAAGAATTAATTTAACGCCTTTTTTTGCCAATTCAGTTTGGCTATGTGTGTTGTCATCAATAATTTTAAAAAAACCAAAATAATCTAACTCTAAAACAAAAAGTTTATTGCCATTTTGTTTAGATGAACATTCGCAAGCAAATTTTATAACTACACTAAAAAAACTGTTTTCATAAGACGAGTGAATAAAACTCATATTTTGAGACAAATTATTATTATTATTATTTTCTAGATTATTTTCATTAATAGACTGGGGATTTTCAAACGATAGATCCTTGATATAATGTTTAATTAATTTTACACTAGGCTTCTTATTTTCATTTACTTTAATCATCAAACACACTAAATTACTTATTTTAATTAATATAAATTAAATCAGTTTTAATAAACATTAATTTTTAAAATTGTTTTTATATTATAACAATTAAATTAAACTAACAACAACAATGGTGTCGTAAACATGCAAAATGGAATTCCATACTTAGATATATTGATTTTTGGAGTTATAGCAATTTTTTTAATTTTTAGATTAAAAAATATATTAGGTACAAAGACTGATTTTGAAGAAAATGGTTTGAATGAAAAAAGACAAACTAAGCAACATTCAAATGTGCTTCCATTAAAATCTAACAAAAATATCTCAATTAATACAGAAATTGATAAAATTACAAAAGTAGATTCTAATTTTGATATGGTTAATTTTTTAAATGGCTCAAAAACATTTTTTGAGATGGTTCTTAAAGGTTTCGTAAGTGGCAATTTAGACAGGGTAAAAGATTATATAAAACCATCAGTTTTAAAAAGTTTTAAAGTAGCAATTGATGATAGAAATAAAGAAGATGAAACATTAATCATTGATTTAATATCTATTGAAAAAAACAAGATTGTATCCTCAATTATAACTAAAACTTCAATAAAAATTAACGTTATCTTTGAAACGTTGCAAATTACAGCATTAATGGATAAAAATGACAAAATTATTGATGGAGATACGGATAAAGAAATTCTTGTCAAAGATGAATGGGTTTTTGAAAAGAAAATAAATGATCAAAATAATAATTGGACTTTAATTGAAACAAAAAGTTTTTAAAAAATGTCCTCTATTTCAAAAGACGATAAGAGAACATGGGAAAATTATATTACTAATTTAAATAATGTAAGGATAAATTTCCAGATTAATAAAAAAAGCCATACATTAAGATCAAAATATATAAAATCCAGAAAAACTTTATCGCCAAGTCACTTTAAGCAGATTAAACAAGGGAAGTTAGAGCCAGACGGATTTATAGATCTTCATGGTTATAGATTGCATGCTGCTAAAATAACTCTACAAAAATACATATTAAACGCTTACGAAAAGAATATAAGAAATATATTGATTATAACTGGTAAAGGACATAATAATAATGGCCTTTTAAAAAAAGAAGTCCCTTTATGGTTAAATGAAAAAACACTAATAAAATTTTTGGTCAACTTTGAAACAGCTACAAAAAGACTTGGTGGTGAAGGTGCAATATTGGTTAGAATTAAAAATAAACATAAACACAAACATAGATTTATATAGTTTTTGGATAATTTATGAAACATTCAAATAGAGTCTCAACAGTCATTAGAAACACTAACGAAACGAAAATTAACATCAAAGTTAACTTAGATGGAAAAGGTATTAATTCCATTTCTACAGGCTTGCCTTTTTTTGACCACATGCTTGAACAATTGTCGAAGCACAGTTTAATCGATTTAGAATTGGAATGTATTGGTGATTTGAAAGTGGATGCCCACCATACTATAGAAGATTGTGGTTGGGCCCTAGGCAACGCTATTAAAGAAGCATTAGGAGACAAAAGGGGCATAAAGAGGTACAGTTTTAATTATTTACCTATGGACGAATGCCTTACGAGATGTTGCATTGATATATCAGGTCGTCCATGGCTTATTTGGAATGTTTTTTTACCAAATGTATTAATTAAAAATATTGAAACAGAAATATTCAGAGAGTTTTTCCAAGCATTTTCACAATCTGGCGGATTTACCTTACATATTGAAAACCTTTATGGCACAAACACTCATCATATTATTGAGTCTTGTTTTAAAGCATTAGCAATAAGTTTAAGAAATGCTATAAATTTTGATTTAGATAACTTAGATAATATACCATCGACTAAAGGAACATTATTAGGAAACAGTTAGCATGAAGTTAATAATAATAGACTATGGGTCTGGCAATCTTAGGTCTGTCGAAAATGCTTTCCTAAATTCAATTACTGATAATAATTTAAAGTGTAACATTGAAGTAACAAATAATCTTCACACAATCTCTAATGCAGATTATTTGGTTTTACCCGGCGTTGGTTCTTATCCTGATTGTAAAAAAGGCCTACAAAACACTAAGGGATTGATTGATGTTTTATCTGAACAAGTTATTCATAAAAAGAAAAAGTTTCTTGGTATTTGTGTTGGAATGCAATTGATGTTTGATTATAGTTTAGAAAAAATGAGGACTCCTGGGTTTGGCTGGTTGAGTGGTAATTTTAGTAAAATAAAAGCAGTTGGTAAAGATTATCTTGGAAGAAACTATAAAGTACCTCACATGGGATGGAATAGTCTTAATCTAAAATATATTTGTCATCCAATACTTGAAAATATAAGTGAAAAAGACCAATATTATTTTGTACATTCTTACTATCTGAAAACCAGTGAAACAAGTCAATTAATAGCTAGTACCAATTATTGTCATCAAATCCCTGCAATTGTTGGCCAAGAAAATTATTTAGGAGTTCAGTTTCATCCAGAAAAAAGCAGCTTGTCAGGTCAAAAATTAATTTCAAACTGGCTAAAATGGAAACTTTAATTAAAAAGAAAATTAATGCAAAAACTTACTAAGAAATACAATATAAATGCTGAGATCTGCAAAAACTTAGATAAAGTTGATTTGCAAGAACTCTGTGATGCAACCGAAGAGGCTATTATAGGAGGAGGAGGCTTTGGTTGGATATCTCCACCATCTTTTAAAACATTACAGAATTATTGGAAAGGGGTCTTACTAATACCTGAAAGGGTGCTGATTGTAGGTAAGCTTGATAATGTAATAGCTGGTTCGGTACAATTAATAAAACCTGCTAAAAACAATGAAGCTCAATCTCATTCTTGTATATTAAGTACTTTTTTCTTTGCTCCTTGGGCAAGAGGTTTTGGTTTAGCAAAAGAAGTTTTTCGTAAAGCAGAAACAAAAGCAAAACAGGATGGATTTAAAGTAATGAATCTTGAAGTCAGAGAGACTCAATCTAGAGCTATACAATTATATGAACAAGCAGGCTTTATTAAGTCTGGAGTTAATCCAAAATCAGTTTTTATAAACGGAAAATATATAACTGGTTTTTACTATTATAAAGAATTATGAAATGATAGAAGAAAATTTCACTTTATATCCAGCCATAGATATCAAAGATGGCAAATGTGTTAGGCTGTTATTTGGAGATATGAAAAAGGAAACGATTTACAATAATAATCCAATAGATCAAGCTATGTGGTTTATAGATCAAGGTGCAAAATGGTTGCATATTGTAGATCTAGATGGTGCTGTTGAAGGAAAAACTGTTAATAAAAGTATAATACAAAAGCTTTTAAAAACCTTTCAAAATAAAGTAAACATCCAATTAGGTGGTGGTATTAGAAGCCTAGAAAATATTGATTTTTGGTTGCAAAATTCTGTCGAAAGATTAATTTTAGGTACATTAGCTTTTGAAAATCCAAATTTTGTCAAAAAATTAGAATATAAATATTATAAGAAAATTGTAATTGGCACTGATGTAAGGGATGGTATGATTGCGTCACATGGTTGGAAGAGTCAATCTAATATCCGAGCCCTTGATTTAGTTAAAAAATTCAACCCTTCTATAATTAGTGCTATTATATATACGGACATATCAAGAGACGGTAGTTTGCAAGGTGTTAGTCTTGAGCAGACTACTAATTTTGCTAAATCTATTCCTCATCCGGTTATTGCTTCTGGAGGAGTTTCTTCTTTAAATGATATTATAAAGCTTAGAGATGAATTTTCAAATGGAATTGAAGGTGTTATAATTGGCAGAGCACTATACGACAAAAAATTTAAATTTGCTGATGCTTTACAAATAATAAAAAAGGCAAAAATTTAATGTTATCAACAAGGGTCATTGCTTGTCTAGATGTGCACGGTGGAAGAACAGTTAAAGGTATTAATTTTGTTGACCTAAAAGATGCCGGTGACCCAGTTGAACAGGCTAATTTATATAGTAAAACAGGTGCTGATGAAATTTGTTTTTTAGATATTTCTGCTACATATGAAAAAAGAAAAACAATGTTGGATGTAATTTCAAAGACAGCAAAAACTTGCTTTGTTCCTCTTACCGTAGGTGGTGGTGTAAACAATTTGGATAATTTTTGTGAATTGTTAAATTGTGGAGCAGACAAAGTATCCGTGAATTCATCAGCAGTATACAATCCAAAAATAATTAGAGAATCTTCTGATAAATTTGGGAATCAATGTGTAGTATTAGCAATTGATGCTATCGAGAATAAAGCAATGCCTTCTGGATATGAGGTTACCACGCATGGAGGAAGAAAAAATACAAATCTTGATGTTTTAAATTGGGCAATACAGGGAGTTAGAAATGGTGCAGGTGAAATTTTATTAACATCAATGAACGCGGACGGAATGAAAACAGGATATAATCTTCAACTAACTAAGTTAATTTCCGAGAATGTATCTGTTCCTGTAATAGCCTCAGGGGGAGCAGGTAATCCTAAAGATATGGTAGATGTAGTGCTTAAATCTGGTGCTTCAGCAGTTTTAGCTGCGTCAATTTTTCACTTTGGGATTCATTCAATATTTTCAGTAAAAAAAGAAATGTTCAAAAATGGTATTCAAGTAAGAGGCTGCGAAAATTAAAATGAACGATCAATTTATTAAAGAAATGTTTGATAATTTAAAAAAAAGAAAAAGTATTAATAAAAATAAATCCTATACAGCTTATTTAATAAATAATCCTGAATTATTAGCAAAAAAAATTGGAGAAGAATCCTCAGAATTAATAATTGACCTCATAAAAAAAGACAAAAAAGGAATTGTGAATGAATCTGCAGATTTAATGTATCACTTAATTGTTTTATGGATTTCAGTTGGTGTAGACCCTCAAGATATTTGGAAAGAACTATCCAATAGAAGGCTAAAATCTGGTTTCGAAGAAAAAAATAGCAGGTGTTAAAAAATGAACAAAAGTTATGACAAAAATAATATTTTTGCTAAAATTTTAAGATCAGAGATACCTTGTCAAAAGGTACTTGAAAATGATCATGCTTTAGCTTTTTCTGACATTAATCCACAATCACCAATCCATATTCTAATTATACCTAAAAAAGCTTACCTAAACTTTCATGATTTCACGCAAAATGCTTCAATTAAAGAAATAGAATTACTATGGAAATTAGTAAGTGAGGTAATTAAGTTAAAAAAGATCTCAAAAAAAGGTTTTCGTATTATTTCAAACTCTGGAGATGATGGTAATCAAGATGTACCTCATTTTCATGTTCATTTACTAGGGGGCAAAAATTTGGGTAGAATGATGAACCTATAAACTTAATTTTTTTTCTATAAAGTCCCAAAAAATTTCTTCAATTGCTATTGAGTTATGAGCCTTTATTTCTCTAATACCAGTTGGTGAAGTTACATTGATTTCAGTTATATAGTTACCAATAATATCTATTCCTACAAAATATAATCCTTTATCTTTTAAAGATTGTGAAATTTCATTACAAATATACTTATCTCTGCTTGTTAAAGTTGTTTTTTCTGGCTTTCCTCCAACATGCATGTTAGATCTACTTTCTCCTTTTTTAGGAATTCTATTAATAGCACCCACGACCATACCGTTGACTAAAATAATTCTTTTGTCTCCATTTCTAACATCACTTAGATATTCCTGTATCATAAGAGGCTCGCTATTTTTAGTAAAAAACATTTCCAAAATAGAATGAAAATTTTCATCTTTAGGAAGGACATGAAAGACACCTTGTCCACCATTCCCATATAGTGGTTTAATTATAATGTCTTTATACTCGTCTCTAAAGTCACGAATAATTTTTGGATTTCTAGATATTAAAGTTTTTGGCATTAAATGAGAAAAATTCGTAACAAATATCTTCTCTGGCGCATTTCTGACTTCATAAGGATTATTAACAATTAAAACTGAACTTGATATTTTTTCTAGGATGTGTGTTGCTGTAATATAAGACATATTAAAAGGTGGATCTTGTCTCATCAAAATTACATCATAATGAATTAATGGTGAGATTACCTTATCATGATATTTATAGTCATGATTTTTATTTAAAGAAGATAACTCTATTTTACAAATATTTGCAAAAACTTGTCCTGATTTAAAAAAAAGGTCGTCTGGTTTAAAAAAACTTATGTCGTGTTTTCTACACTGAGCTTCAAGAGCAAGGGCAAATGTGGTATCACCATTAAGGTCAAGTTCTTCAAAAGGGTCCATAAGAAACGCAATTTTTAAATTGCGTTTCATCTTTCATCATCATTTAAAATAATGTAATTGTACACTTCCTTTACAAATCGTGCACTTGATGCATGGTTTTTCACGAGGAGCATTTCTTCTTTACTGCTTGCAACTCCACTTAAATAGACTTTGTCGTTCACTACATCTATTGAATAGTTTAGACTATTAATTCCTTTATCTTGCATTATTCGTGCTCTTATCTCTCCCATTGAAGCAACATCTCTAGCAACATTTTTTATCAATGAGGTGTCAGTTATTTGTATCTCATTATTTACCTCATTAACTCCTCTTACAGTCCAAGCCACTTTAGTAAATTCAATTTTGTCGTTTGGATTTTTTACTTTACCAGTTATCAACACGGAACCGTTATTAACAAAAATTCTAGTATTACTTATTAAATTTTTATCTAGTTTAAAAATTAAATTTGATATTTTAGTTTTTATAAGATTGTCATTTATTGATGTAGCCAAACCTTTTTCTTTTGCTGCAGCCCCAAGTGATACCATGCCTACAGTACCTATAAATGGACCACATGATTGCAGAAAAAAAGTAATAATTGATATAAACAATAAATTTTTCATATTTAACACCCCTGTCTAATTAAGTTAATTTCATTGTTTTTTTTTGGTCATCAATTCTTTAATTTTAACTGCTTCATTGTAAACTAATTTTTTTGGAAAATTAGTTTCATCAACTGTCATCATAACTGTATCACGAAGAGAAAATTTTTGAAGTTTCTTTTTAATATTAACCCTTAAAGTTTTAATATTCAATTCACTTTTTTTATCAAAGCCATCAATTATAATTACAATTTCTCCTTTTAAAGGTATATTGTTCATTTGTCTTTCTTCAATTAAACGTTGAATATTTTTTAAGTTACCAAAAACAATGTCTTCGTGAATTTTTGTTAGCTCTCTTGCAATAGTAATTTTTCTGTTTCCATAAATCCTAAGCATTATTTCAAGAGTATTTATCAATCTTAAACAAGTATCAAACCATACTCCTGTCATTGAATAAGATTTAGTTGTGGTAAACTGTTTTATTTTACCATTCTTCTTTGGTGAAACAAAACCTCCAAAATAAAATTGATTTGTTGGAATCCCAGATAATATTAATCCATTTATTAAAGACGATGGACCTGGAGCGTGAGTAATTTTCACATTATTTAAATAGCATTCTTGAACAAGTTTGTATCCAGGATCTGATATTAATGGTGTCCCTGCATCGCTTACTAAACCTATAGTTTTATTCAAAAGAAGTTGTTTTAACACATATGGTCTTTTTGTTGCAGCATTATTATCATTATAAGACATCATATTTTTGCGATTAATTTTGAGGTGCCCAAGTAATTTTTTAGTCTTTCTTGTATCCTCACATAATAATATATCCACAAAATTTAAAAGTTGAATTGCTCTCAAACTAATATCATTAAAATTTCCAATTGGTGTGGCTATTATATAAAGACATCCTTTTTGATCTTTTATTTCATAGTCATCTGAATTTTTGGTATATTCTTTACTTAACTTTTTCAATAGATTACCTTAATCGTGATAATAAAATGTTATGTGTATTTTCATGTTTAGTTTAATTTTTAAATATAATCTTATCATATATTTTTGTATATTATTAATGATTAGTGGATGTCAAAATACTACAGAGAAATTGATTGTAGAAAATAAAATTTCAACAAAACTTTCAAAAAAAGATAAGTTAATTTTGAGAAATGAAAAATTTCTAAAAAATAAAATTTTAGAAAAAAGTGAAATTATTATAAGTAGTAAAGAAAACTCATCAAAACAAAAAGATAATGATGTAATTTTTGAATTCAGAAATGAAAGATTACTTCAAGGCAGAGACAAGTCTAAATTAATAGAAAGAGAAAAAGCTAAAAAAGCGTTATCAGCAGTCTTTAAAATGTTAAAACAAAATATAAGTTCAGAGAATGATAGCTTAAACTTGAAAAGTGGCGACAAAATTTCACTGGAAAATAAATACTTTTATGTAAATCAAGATGGATTGATTTACAAAAATATATTAGCCTTTCTTCCCTTGACTGGGCCTTATTCTAAATATGGTATTAAAACAAGAAAAGCTTTAGACCTTAGTGTCTTATATTATGGTAACAATCAAATTAAAATAATTTACTTCGATACGGGCAAAAACATTAATAAAAAGGTTTTAAAAAAATTATTTGACAATATAAGTCCTAATTTTATTATTGGACCCTTTAGAAGGGAAATTTTATTAAGTATTAAACCTATAGCTAAATCTAAATCTATACCGATACTTACATTTTCAAATGATATATCTTTGAGAGAAAATAATGTTTGGTCATTAGGATTTTCTCCGGAAGAACAAGTAGAGAGTGTTATTTCATGTGCTCTAAGCAATGGGTTTCAAAATTTTGGTTTAGTAGCACCGGATAATCTATATGGCAGAATTATAACTAAGGCATCAATAGATCTAATAAGTGGCTCTAGAAAAAATAAATATGATAAAATTCTACTTTCTAATGATCAAATAAACAACAAACCAAAGTTATTTTCCATATTAAAACGGTTTTTAAAATATAATGAAAATCAAACGGAACATACAAGGTTTGACTCAATTCTTATAGGTGGCAGTAGAGAATTTATTTTAGAGATAGCCCCGTTGTTAGCATTCTTTAATGTAGATTCAAGGTATGTAAAGATTTTAGGTACTGAAAAGTTTAATCTTAAAGAAATAAGAAATGAACCCTCGTTAGAAAAGGCTTGGTTTCCTGTTATTTTAAGTAAAAATGATAAGGGTTTTAAACTTTTTTGGCAAGAAACATGGGGTGATGACGTTAATTATTTCTCAAGCGCAGGCTTTGACTCAGGTATTATTGGTATAAACTATACTAATATAGAAAAAGATGCCTTAAGGACTTTAAAGAATATTTTGGGCCCTATAACAGGTTCATCTTTCCAAAATGGTGGCTATGTAAAAAAACCTATTCATGTCATGCAAATAGAAAATTTAGGCAAATTAACTAACATGAAAAAATGTAATAATTTTAAGAATTAATTAATAAATCAATAATACTATTCAATTTAATCATATTATTTTCGCTAACTTTTAAAATACCGTCTTTAATTGTTATTATTTTCTCTTCTTCTAATTTTTTAAAAGCATCGCTTTTTATGATAGATTCATCATATAATTTTGAAGTTTCTATTCCTTCACTTAATCTAAGTCCCATAGTCAGAGTGTCAATATCAGAAGTAGCATTATTAAAAAAATTAGTTTTTTCAAATTCTGATTTATAAATATTTTTAGATAACCAAGTTTTTGGATTTTTAAAGTTTTGGTATTCAACGCGATTATTTGATTTTGAAGACCATAATCTTCCATATGCGCCTGGACCAATTCCCATCCAGTTTTGTGAATTCCAGTAGTTTAAATTATGTTTACATTGAAAACCACGTTTGGCATGATTTGATATTTCATATTTTATAAAGTTTTGATCATTCAATATTTCATTGGAAATTTCATAGAAATCAGCAGCTTTGTCATTATCAATTATATTAAATAACCCTTTTTTATAATTTGTAAAAAACTTTGTGCCTTCTTCAATAGTTAATTGGTAAAGCGATATATGTTGTAAATTATTTTTTCTAAGAAAAGTTTTTAATTCGTTTGTCCAATCTATAATCTTTTGGCCATGAAAAGCATATATCAAATCCACAGATATATTATTAAAGGTTTTATTTGCATGTTCCACCGCTACTTGTGCATCTTCAGTATTATGAAGTCTACCTAAAAGTTTTAAATTTGTATTATTTAATGACTGTACTCCTATAGATAATCTATTAATGCCTATTTCTTTTAAATCATAAAATTTATCTTTCTCATATGAACTAGGATTAGCTTCAAGAGAAATTTCTACATTTTCTGCAAACCCAAACAAATTTGAAGCAGTTCTCAAAATACTATCTATTATTTCTAAAGGCATTAGTGAAGGTGTTCCACCTCCAAAAAAAATAGCATTTAAATTATTTAAATTCACATTGTGATTTAATAGTTGTTCTCTCATTTCAAATAGTTGATTCGTATAGCATTTTATCCATTGTTTAGGATCAAAGGCTTCATTTACGTGAGAATTAAAATCACAATAAGGACATTTTGATTCACAATAAGGCCAGTGAATATAAAGGCTTAATAATTTACTTTTAGCCTTAATCAACACTTTAAATTAGGAAAACATAGATCTATTAATTTATTAAAAGCAATAGATCTATGACTTATTTTATGTTTAAAATTTGAGTCCATTTCAGCAAAAGTTTTGTCATACCCTAATGGTTTAAAAATAGGATCATAACCGAAGCCTTTATCCCCTTTAGGAGGCCATGAGAATTTTCCATGTACTTTTCCAGAAACTGTAACATTGAATTTATCAGGCCAAGAAATTGATAAAGAACAAGTAAAATAACAATCGTAGTTAGGCTGTTTTACTTGTTTAATGGCAGTATTAATTTTAGACATTGCTAAATAAAAGTCCTTGTTTAATCCAGCCCATCTTGCAGAGTAAATACCAGGATCATCATTAAGGTCAGAGAAACATATTCCGCTATCATCTGATATGCTTGGCAATCCTGTTTTTTGAGTTACAAAAGAAGATTTAATTCGGGCATTTTCTTCAAATGTTGCCCCATTTTCTTCTGGTTCCTCAATATTAAAATCATAAGCAGATAGAATGTCAATATTCAATGGTGTTAATAAATCTTTAATCTCAATTATTTTTCCTTTATTATGGCTAGCTATAACTAATTTTTTATCCTTAAAAATTCGTCCCTTCATTAAATTAATCCAAATTAAGAGCACGTCTTTGAATTTTAAAAATACGCTTTGTACCATGCTCAGCTAGTTCTAATAAGTTGTGGAATTGTTCTTTATTGAAAGGTTTTTCTTCTGCAGTAGTTTGAATTTCAACAATACCATTATTCGCAGTCATGACAAAATTTCCATCTGTTTCAGCAGAGGAGTCTTCT
>QBYJ01000015.1 GCA_003282885.1 SAR116 cluster bacterium AG-325-F22 | reverse complement strand
GTGTAAAGGGTTATTTAGATCAAATTCCTACTCAAAAGATAGGCGAATTCGAACAAGCTCTTCTGCAAAAATTAAATACCAAAGGTTCTAAAGTTTTAGACTCAATTAGAAAAGACAAAACAATCACAGATGATACAGAAAAATCTCTTAAAGATACTCTAGATCAATTAGTAAAGAACTTCTTGTGATTATCGTGTTAATGCAAAAGGAATAGGTTAAAATGCCTTCTTTAAAAGACCTTAAAAATAGAATTGGTTCAGTAAAGTCCACCCAAAAAATAACATCTGCCATGAAAATGGTGGCTGCGGCAAAATTGAGAAAGGCTCAAGAACAAGCTTTAGCCTCGAGACCCTACACGTCTCTTATGGATAATATAGTTTCTAAAATTGCGTCTAAGGCTTCTGGGAGTTCAATAGATCTTCTGGCGGGTAAACATGAAAATAAAACACATTTGTTAGTAGTCTTTTCTGCAGATAGAGGCTTATGTGGTGGTTTCAACGGCTCAATTACGAGAACTGTTAGATCTGAAGTAAAGAAGTTAAAAGATGACGGATTAGAAGTTAAATTACTTATGGTCGGTAAAAAATCAGCTGATGCGCTTAATAGGGATTTTGGTGACCTCTTTGTTGAAAAAATAGATGGTAAATCAGCAAAGCCAAATTACTCTGATGCTGAAGTTTTAGCAAAAAAAATCATAGATTTATTTGAGGATGGACAATTTGGAGTTTGTAGGGTTATTTATAACAAATTTGTTTCAGCCATAACACAAGAAGTTACTTTTAAATCTCTTATACCAATTGAAGTTAAACAAAATGAGATAGAAAAAGATAATTCAAGTTCTATTTACGATTTTGAACCAGGTGAAGAAGAGATTTTAAATGATTTATTACCACGCAATTTGGCCACCCAGTTATTTAGCTCTCAGATAGAGAGCACAGCTAGCGAATTAGCGGCAAGAATGACAGCAATGGATAATGCGACTAGAAATGCAGGTGATATGATAGATAACCTTACACTTCAATACAATAGAACAAGACAAGCGGTCATTACTAAAGAATTAATAGAAATTATATCAGGCGCGGAAGCCTTATAATACAAAATAAATGGAGAAAAAATATGGCTAAAAAACCATCTGGCAAACAAAATGGAAAAATATCACAAGTTATTGGAGCTGTGGTAGACGTTGAGTTTGAATCTGATCTTCCTTTAATCTTAGATGCTTTACAAGTTGATAATAGTGGGCAAAAATTAATCTTGGAAGTTGCGCAACATCTTGGAGAAAACGAAGTTAGGACTATTGCTATGGATAGTACTGACGGTTTAGTTCGTGGAATGGAAGTTATTCAGACTGGGGCACCTATAACAGTACCTGTTGGACCGGAAACTTTAGGAAGAATTCTTAATGTTATAGGTGATCCTGTAGATGACGGTAAACCGGTCAAATCAAAAACTTCTTTACCCATCCACAGAGACGCACCAGAGTATGTTGACCAGTCAACATCTGCAGATATTTTGGTTACAGGTATAAAAGTTGTTGACCTTTTAGCACCATACGCAAAGGGTGGAAAAATTGGTCTGTTTGGTGGAGCTGGTGTTGGTAAAACTGTTTTAATTATGGAGCTTATCAACAACGTAGCTAAGGCTCACGGCGGATACTCAGTTTTTGCTGGTGTTGGAGAAAGAACTCGAGAAGGTAATGACCTTTTTCACGAAATGGTAGAGTCTGGTGTTATTGTTCCAGATGGTCCTGGATCAAAAGCCGCATTAGTTTATGGACAAATGAACGAGCCTCCAGGAGCTAGAGCAAGAGTAGCTCTAACAGGATTGACTTTAGCAGAGTATTTTAGAGACCAAGAAGGTCAAGATGTTCTATTCTTTGTTGATAATATTTTTAGATTTACTCAAGCTGGATCTGAAGTTTCTGCATTATTAGGTAGAATACCATCAGCTGTTGGATACCAACCAACATTAGCGACTGATATGGGTGCTTTACAAGAAAGAATTACAACGACAACAAAAGGATCTATAACCTCTGTACAAGCTATTTATGTTCCGGCAGATGACTTAACTGATCCAGCACCAGCTACGTCTTTTGCGCATTTGGATGCTACAACAGTTTTATCAAGGCAAATTGCTGAAATTGGAATTTATCCTGCAGTTGATCCGCTTGACTCTACTTCTAGAATGTTAGATCCAAGAATTGTAGGTGATGAGCATTATGCTGTTGCAAGAAAAGTACAGGAAGTTCTTCAGCAATATAAGTCATTACAAGATATTATTGCGATTTTAGGAATGGATGAATTATCTGAAGAAGATAAATTAGTTGTAAATAGAGCTAGAAAAATACAAAGATTCTTGTCTCAACCATTTCACGTTGCAGAAGTATTTACCGGTTCACCAGGTGTGTTAGTGCCTTTAGAAGATACCATTAAAGGTTTTAAAGGAATTGCAGATGGTGAGTATGACGACTTACCTGAGGCAGCTTTTTATATGGTAGGTACTATTGAGGAAGCAATAGAAAAGGCTAAAAAGTTAGCTAAAGAAGCTGCTTAAATTATTTTAATTATTTGAGATGAGGTAATGATGTCTGAGACAACTAATTTAGAAATAGTAACTCCATCAATGGTACTTGTTTCTGAACCAGTTGAAATGGTTGTTATACCAGGAGCCGACGGTAAAATAGGTGCACTTCCAAGACATTCTAAAGTAATGTCAACTCTTGAGAGAGGAGTTATTGACATTTATAATGATAGTAAAGTGACATCACGTATTATGATTGATGGAGGTGTTGCAGAGATCAATGAAATATCAGTTGTTATACTTGCTGAAAGAGCTGAAAAAATTGACAAAGCTAATAAACAATTGCTTGAAGAACGTCTTCTTGCTTTCAAATCTCAAGAAAATCATGAAGACAAGAGTGTCTCAGATCTAGCTAATAAAAATTATTCTTTTATTAAGGCTGTGTTAGAAAATATTGGTTAGTTTATTTTGATAACACAGTCTCTACCTTAGCACTAATACCCAGAAGTTTTTCGTCATTTTTCGTAGCACCATTCAACATAATGCCGATAGGTTTATCGTCTTTTGAATATGGTAGTGAAATACTACAGCCATTCATGTAGTTGGCTAAGGTTGTGTTTCTTAATGAAATTAAATTAACTTCATCATAATATGGATCATCTTTACAATCTTCAAACAAAGGCGGATATATGGTTACTGTTGGTAAAAGTAAAAAATTATTTTTCAAGAAATCATTAAATTCTTCAATTAATTTTTTTCTAATATCAAGTAATAAATTATACTCAACTGCCAACACATCATTTGCTCTATCCATACGCCTAAGTATATTAGGATCAATCAAATGTTTTTTGTCATTGTATGCCTCAAAATATTCTGTTTGAGATTCTACCGCTGCAAATTGCCATAAAGGTACCTTCTTGTACAAGTTTAATGCTGGCACATGTATTTCAACTATATTAAAACCATTTTCAGCTAATTTCTTTTTTGCAGTATCAAAAGAAGACTTTATTTGAGGTTCTATATCTTCAAATCCAAAATTTGTAGGGATAATAAGATCTGCTTCTTTGTCATATAAATTTGTCTTTTTAATATTGGTCTTTTTTTTCATAACTTCGTAACCAAGCTTACAAAGTTCAACATTTTTTGCCATTAATCCAACACTATCTAAACTAGAGGAAAGAACGAGAACTCCTTTTCTAGAAATTACATCTTGAGTTGGTTTGAACCCAGTTATTCCTGTAAAAGCAGCAGGTATTCTAGTTGATCCTCCTGTATCAGTACCAATTGTAATATCCGATATATCAAGGGATATTGATACAGCTCCTCCAGATGTTGATCCTCCAGGTATAGCCCCTTTAAATATTGGGTTTAAAGGAGTTCCATAATGTGGATTTATACCTAAACCTGAGTAAGCTAATTCTGTCATGTTGGTATGACCAATAAGCAAGCCACCAGCCTTCCTAATTAGTGAGACACATTCGGCGTCCTCAAGAGATATATCAGGATTAAGAAATTTTGATCCACCCCTCGTTTTGTAACCTTTAACGTCAAATAAGTCTTTAACAGATATGATTAAACCTTTTAACAAACCATTTTCAAGCTGATTTATATCATTCAATTGTAATTGAAAATCTTTTTCGAAAAGTTCAATAAAAATACTTTCAAATTTTTCTGGATTATTTTGTATTTTAGTTAAAATTGAAAAAACATTATCAATAAGTAATTCAGGGTTAAATTCTTTTTTTTTCATTATAATCCTGTAGAAATAAAATTATTTAACATTGGAATAAATATTTTATTAATTTTTTGATATACATCTTTCTTAAAAGAAATAGCTCTTTTTGGTAAAAGTTTAGGATTAAGCCATAGCCAATTTTTAAACTCTGGATGATTAGTATTAATATCTATTTCTTCATCTTTTCCAAAAAAATAAAACAAAAGCCATCTTTGTGTTTGACCTCTATATTTACCTTTCCATAAATTATCTGCTAACGGTAAGGGAATGTCGTAATTTAACCATTCTGGATATTCACTCACAAATTCCACATTGCTTATACTTGTTTCTTCTCTCAATTCTCTATAGCCGGCTTCTATTGGAAGTTCACCTTCATTTATTCCCCCCTGAGGTAGCTGCCATGCTTCAGCTTTATTATCAAGACGCTGACCACAAAATACATCTCCAAATTTATTGAAAACCATAAGCCCAACACAAGATCGATAAGGTCGTTCTAATAACGGTATATTATTTTTATTTATGCTCAATTTTTAGCATTACTCACTTTATTTAAAACTGATTTCTTATTTATTGAAGCTGTTGAAGTTTTTTTAACATTGTTACTGAAAAGGTTAATACCTCTTATAAGGTCAACTGCTCTAGAAATTTGGTTGTCTTGAAGAAGTTTTTCTACAGGACTTAATTCTGTTAGATTTGCTTTTTTCTTTTCGTCAGACATTTCTTTTTTATCTAATGCACCTCTTAAATTTTCTTCTCGATTATTTTCTATACTTTTGTTTGTTGTTTCTGTTATTCCTGCTTCAACAATAATATCGGGCTCAATACCTTTTGCTTGAATAGAAATACCACTAGGAGTATAATATCTAGCAGTTGTAAGTCTCATAGCGCCATTTCCAGCTAGTGGAATTATAGATTGAACCGATCCTTTACCAAAACTTCTTGTCCCTACTATTATAGCTCTTGAGTGGTCTTTAAGGGCTCCTGCAACAATTTCACTTGCAGAAGCAGAGCCACTATTTATTAAAACTATCATTGGTTTACCGTCTATAACATCTCCCTTTTTAGCAAATACTCTTGAAGTATCATCATTCTTTCTGCCTTGTGTGGAAACGATTTCTCCTTGATTAAGAAAAGAATCAGTGACTGATATTGATTGATTTAGAAGCCCTCCGGGGTTGTTTCTTAAGTCCAGTATAAGACCTTGAAATTTGTCTCCAGTTTCTTTTTTTATCTCATTTATGGAGTTTTCCATACCAGAAGTAGTTGTGTCTGAAAAAGTAGTTAAACGTACATATGCTATGTTTTTAATAACGTTATGTCTGACAGATCTAATTTTAATTACGTCTCTTATTATTTCAATCTCAAAAGGATCTTTTTTATCACGTACGACTGTTATTTTAACTCTGCTCCCAATTGGTCCACGAAGTTGAGATACAGCTTCATTTATGGATAGGCCTCTAATTGATTCACCATTGATACCAATTATCAAATCACCGGATTTCATACCCGCGTTCGCTGCAGGGGTATCGTCTATAGGTGACACAACTTTAACAACACCATCTTCCATAGTAATTTCTATCCCTAAACCGCCAAAAGTGCCCTTGGTTTTTACTTGCATATCTTTGTAAGATTCAGGACTTAAATATGATGAGTGTGGATCAAGGGATTGCAACATTCCTGAAATAGCAGATTCGATTAGCTTTTTATCAGTAACTTCTTCGACATATTGTTCCTGAACTCTTTGAAAAACATCACCAAAAAGATTAAGTTGTTTATAAGTTTCTTGTCTATTTTCTGCTTTAGTCAATTTCAATGGAATGAAGAACAAATTCAGAAATAAAAATAATAGTAAAAATAAATTCTTTTTACTAGAAGAGATTTTTGCAATCATTTTTAATTTACCTTTATGTTCAATGGATGTTCTAAAAAATTAATATAGAATATATTTAGATTAGCTACTATAGAAATTTTATTTAAGCAGTACTTATTTAACTAACAAAGACGAGCCATTCATAGTTTCTGGCGTGTGAAGTGACATAAGATCTAATATTGTAGGAGCAATATCAGCCAGCTTCCCATTTTTTAATTTAAAATGTTTTTTCTTGCAGACAAGTATTAAGGGGACTTTGTTACAAGTATGAGAAGTGTGTGGTAACTTTGTTTTAAAGTTTTTCATTATTTCACAATTACCATGATCAGCGGTTAACAGCAAAACCCCATTAGTTTTATCCAATGCATTTTTTATTTTTCCTACCGCACAATCTACAGTCTCAACAGCTTTGATTGCTGCTTTCAAATCACCAGTATGACCAACCATATCAGGATTAGCAAAGTTAATAATTATTAGATCATAGATTTTTTTTTGTATTGCTTTTGTTAATTCATTTTCAACTTCTTTTGCAGACATCTCTGGCTTTAAATCATAAGTAGAGACTTTGGGTGATGATATCATAATCCTTGTTTCACCTTTATTAACAGTCTCATTTCCACCATTAAAAAAATATGTTACATGAGCAAATTTTTCTGATTCTGCTAACCTAAGTTGTTTTAAATTTGCTTTTGCAATAACTTCACCAAGTGTATCTTCAATCTTTTCTTTTATAAAAATACTACTCATATAGTTTGAAATTTCTTTTGAATACTCTGACATTCCAAGACAGTTTAATAATTTGGGAGTTTTGGCATCTTTTTTAAATTTTTCAAAATTAGGGTCTAAGAATGCTGTTAACAGTTCTCTTACTCGGTCAGCTCTAAAATTAATCATAAGCAGACTATCACCTTCTTGTATTCCTTTATAATCAGCAATTAGTGTAGGTGAAATAAATTCATCGGTTTCGTCTTTTTCATACGCTTCTTTAATTGCTTTTGAAATACTAGCTACTTTTCTTTTATGTTTAGCATATGCGATTAGATCAAAAGACTTTTTTACCCTATCCCATCTGTTATCTCTATCCATTGCGAAATATCTTCCAATAAGGGTAACGATCTGAATATCATCGGGAAGAGATGATTCAAATTTTTTTATTTCCTGACCAAGTTGTTTAGGAGAAGAATCTCTACCATCTGAAAATATATGAATTACAGTTTTAATGTTATTTTTATGCAATAATTTGGACATTGCTATAATATGATCTGAGTGAGAGTGAACTCCACCATCACTACATAAACCAAGAAGATGAACTGTTTTGTTTTTTTTATGTTTTGATAAAAAATTTTGGAAATTTTTATTTTCGCTTATTTTATTATTAGCAAAAGCTTTGTTAATCCTTGGGAGTGTCTGCAAAACAACTCTCCCAGAACCTAGGTTCATGTGACCAACCTCAGAATTTCCAACTTGCCCAGGAGGTAGTCCAACATGTTCTCCAGATGCCTCAAGGGTGGAATAGGGATATTTTTTTGATAAATAATTCACGTTAGGTGTTTTTGCTAATGTTACAGCATTAAAATCAGATTCTTTATCAATTCCCCAACCATCCATTATACATAATACGACAGGTCTATTTTTATTATCATTCATCAGCTAAAATCACTTTTAAGAAATTATTTATGATATGGGTGTCCTTGAATTATAGTTTCTATTCTATAAATTTGTTCAGCAATCATCATTTTTACCATTTGATGTGGCCAAGTAAGTTGGCCAAAAGCAATTACTCTATCAGCAGTTTTTTTTATTTTTTCACTATTTCCAAATGCTCCACCAATAGCAAAGTTTATATTTGTAATATTATTATCTCTCCAATTTAATATTATTTTAGCTAGATCAGTGCTAGATATATTTTCACCTTTTTCGTCTAATAATATTAATTTACCATTTTTGGGTGTTGCATTAATTAACTTTAATGCTTCTTCGTCTCTTTTTTTATCAGGGCTATTAATTTTGACTTCATATTGTTTCAATTCAACATTTTTAATCCTTTTAAGATATTTATGAGTAATTAGATTTTCGTCACTATTTTTAGTTTTACCAATAGTTGAAATAATGTATTTCATCATTATTTCTTTAATGCATCTGGTGAGACATCTTCTTGTTTTTTAACCCACATTTTTTCTAAACTATAAAAATCTCTAACTTCAGGACGAAAAATATGAATAAGTATATCCTTAGCATCAATTAATACCCAATCACCATTTGACATTCCTTCAGGAGATGGAAGACGAAGTCCCATTTCCTTATATTTTTTTATTAAATTATTCGCCATTGCTGTTACTTGCCTAACATTATTTCCACTAACCACAACCATGTAATCAGCGATACTACTTCTTCCAATTAGATCAATACTGACAATCTCTATTCCCTTATCGTTATCTAATGATTCTAATGTAACCTTTAGTAATTGTTTAGAAGATATGGGTATCATTTTTTTCATGTTTAAAATTCCGTCTTATTAAAATTATTTGATCTTCTTATTTCAGAAGATGATATTGATAATAGTTTGTTTTTTAAAAAGACCCAGACAGGTTTTTTCCTAAAAAAGATAGTTTTACTTTTCGAAGTTTTAATTCTCTTACCTAGTTTTGTTGTTTGTCGCGTATTGAGAAAAGAGCTAGAAAAATTAGGTCGAGAGATAATCGCAACATACATATTTTTTGCAATTGAAGTTGGATAAAGCCATTTATTAAAATTATCTAGAATATCACTACCCATTAACCATATAAACTTAACTCTTTGGGATTTAATATTAAAAAAATTAATAGTCATATAAGAAGCATAGAGCTTATTTTTTTCCTCTATATCTAAAACCTTAATATAGGAAACTTTATTTGTAAATAACCTAGCATAACTTAATCTTTTGTCAAAACTCTCCATCTCTATGCTGGATTTCAATCTATTTTGAGGTGCAACTATCCACCAAACTTCATCAATGCCAAGAGCTATTCTTGCAATGTTACTAATATGGATATGACCCTCATGAGCTGGATTAAATGATCCACCTAAAATTCCAATTTTTCTTTTTCTTTTATAAGAAAAGCACTTAGGTGTATTATTCTTGAAACTAACTTTTGCATTTTCAATCACGAATTTGATCTTTTCCTCTTACAATATATTTAAAGCTAGTTAATTGAGAAGCCCCTACAGGTCCTCTAGCATGTAATCTACCAGTTGAAATTCCTATTTCAGCTCCCATGCCAAATTCGCCACCATCAGCAAATTGAGTTGAAGCATTATGCATTACAATCGCACTATCTACTGATGATAAAAAACTTTCGGCAGTAATTTTATTTTCTGTAACTATTGATTCTGTGTGATTTGAAGAATAACTATTAATATGATTAATAGCTCCTGATACTCCATTAACAATTTTAATAGATAAAATTGCTTCAAGATACTCTGTTTCCCAATCAATTTCTGATGCTAATTCAATCTCATCGGCTATAACTTTTGCTTCATAGTCACCCTTAATATGACATCCAGATTCCATTAATTTTTTAACTAAAATAGGAACAACTTTATTGCTAATTTCTTTGTCAATAAGTAATGTTTCTAAAGCTCCGCAAATACCGGTTCTCCTCATTTTTGAATTAATTACAATCTTAATTGCTTTTTCTACGTCTGCGTCCTTATCAATATATAAATGACAAATACCTTCTAAATGAGCAAAGACTGGAACTTTAGCCTCTTGTTGAATCTTATTAACAAGAGACTTGCCACCTCGAGGAATAATAACATCAATTTGACCTGTAGATCTGAGCATTGCTGTAACAGCTTCTCTATCTGTATTATCTATCATTTGAACCGCGTCAGAAGGTAAATTAGCACTCATTAAACCCTCTTGGAGACATGAAGTTAAGATTTTTGAAGAGTTGATTGAATCTGAGCCTCCTCTAAGTATCACTGTGTTGCCAGATTTTATACATAGGCTTCCTGCATCAATAGTTACATTTGGTCGCGATTCATATACAATGCCAATTATACCAAGTGGAACTGAAATCCTTGAAATATCAAGACCATTTGGACGTTTCCACCTTGACAATTCAATTCCAATAGGATCATCCATTTCAGCAATTTTTTTTAAGCCGTTAATAATATCGTTTATTCTTTTATCGTTTAGAAATAATCTATCTATAAATGCATCAGTAAGATTTTTTTGCTTTGCATTTTCTATATCAATTTTATTTGCTTGTAGAATTTCTTCTTGTTTTTGTTTTATAATCAAAGAGGTATTTAAAATAGCTAAATTCCGATCTTTAGAACTACTTCTTGAAATTTTATCAAAAGCGTTTTTAGACTTTTGGTTTATAACTTTTACATATTCAAAAATGTTATTACTCATATTTAACTCTTATTTTTTTTCAAATACTAGATCATCTCTATGAACGACTTCATCTTTACCTCTATAACCTAATATAGTTTCAATATTATTACTCTTAGAACCTTTAATTAATTCAACCTCAGAATTATTAAAGTGAGTTAAACCTTTTCCAACAAAGGTTTCATTTTCATCAATTATTTGAATTAAATCACCTTTTTCATAATTACCTTCAGTTTTAATAATGCCTGCTGATAAAATAGAAAAACCTTTTTTAATGGCTTCTGATGCGCCCTGATCTATAGTAATCTTTCCTTTTACTTGAAGAGCTCCAGATATCCATTGTTTTCTTGAATTTAGAGGTTTTTCGTTAGCTTTAAACCAACTAAACTTAGCTTCTTGCTGATTTAACTTTAATAATGGACTTATAGGGCGCCCATCACAAATAATCATATTACATCCAGCTTTAGTCGCAATTTTAGCAGCTTCTATTTTTGTAACCATACCCCCTGAAGAAAAGGTAGTGTGAGTAGGCCCAGCCATAAATTCAATTTCTTTAGTAATCTCTATAATTTCATCAATAAAAACCGAATTTTTATTAATATTTGGGTCAGAAGAATAAAGACCATTAATATCAGAAAGTAAAATAAGAAGATCTGCGCTACACATTTGTGCTACTCTTGCTGCTAGTCTATCATTATCTCCAAATCTTATCTCTTCGGTAGAAACTGTATCATTTTCATTAATTACAGGTATTACATTTAGCTCGAGAAGTTTTAGTAAAGTAGCTCTTGCATTTAAGTGTTTTCGTCTAGTTTCAGTATCGTCAGGAGCCAATAAAATTTGAGCAATATTTAACCCATACTTCCCCATAATACCTTTCCAAGCATAAGCAAGGCTTATTTGACCTGTGGCAGCTGCAGCTTGTTTTTCATCTAGAGATAAATTATCTCTTAATTTCAACTGTTTTTTACCAAGTGCAATAGAGCCAGAAGATACAATTATGACTTCTTTTTGTAGTTTAAGAAGGTTGTTAATATCAAGGGCAAGGGAGTTTAACCACTTATTATTTAGATTACCATTTTCCTTGTCAATTAAAAGCGCAGAACCTATCTTTATTACAACTCTATTGGAATTTTGAATCAAATCATTTTTATTCATTTTTTTATTTTTCTTTACGGAGACCAAGATGAGACTTTTTCTAACCCATCTTCATTATCCTCTACTTTGTTCATTGAAGTTATAAGATCCTGAAGTTGCCTTACCAGTTTAGTTATATTTTCTCCTGAAACAGATGATATGCCAAAAACCTTTTGAACATTTAATTTTTTTAGTTGTTCCTTGGCGAAGTTTAATTTCTGATCTTTTACAGCATCACATTTTGTTAGAACTATAATCTGTTTTTTCTCAGATAGACTAGTGTCGTAAGCTTCAAGTTCTTTAATTATTGTTAAGTAATCATGCTTAATATTATCACTTGTTACATCTATAAGATGAAGTAATCCTTTACAACGTTCTACATGTCCTAAAAATCTATGGCCTAAACCTGAACCTTCATGTGCTCCTTCAATAAGCCCAGGTATATCAGCAATTACAAACTCCTTGTTATCCTGGTGGACAACACCAAGGTTTGGGTGCAAAGTAGTAAAAGGATAATCAGCTATTTTAGGTTTAGCTGCAGTAACTCTAGATAGAAATGTACTTTTACCAGCATTTGGTAGACCTATCAAACCTATATCTGCAATTAACTTTAATCTAAGCCAAATCCATTTTTCTTCTAATTCTCCACCTGGTTGTGATTTTCTTGGGGATTGATTGGTAGAAGTTTTAAAAAAAGCATTACCTTTGCCACCTTCTCCACCCTTAACAAGAATTACTTTTTGTCCAATTTTGGTCATGTCAGCTAGGATGAAATTATTTGTCTCGTCCAAAATCTGTGTTCCTAATGGCAATTTAAGAATTACGTCTTTACCGCTGATCCCGCTTCGATCTCTTCCCTTACCACCTTCTCCAGGCCTTGCTTTAAAGTGTTGCTGATAACGAAAGTCAATTAGGGTATTTAATCCATCTGAACATAAGGCTATTACATCTCCACCTCGTCCACCATTACCACCGTCTGGACCACCAAAAGGAACATGTGCTTCTCTTCTAAAAGAGATTGCCCCAGGTCCACCATGTCCACTAGCTATATATATCTTAGCTTGGTCTAAAAATTTCATGACAAGATCCTAATATATACTATTATAGATGGGAAGGTTTTTAAAAACAAATAAGGGAATAGCTTTTTCAAGCTATTCCTGAAAGAAAAATAAAATATAAATTATTCAGCAGCTTGTTTGATAGGCTCAACTGATACGAACATCTTTTTACCTTTATGTTCTTTAAAGTTTACATGACCATCTATCAAAGAAAAAATCGTATGATCTTTGCCCATACCTACATTTAATCCTGGATGAAATTTTGTACCTCTTTGCCTTATTATAATATTTCCAGGAACAACAGCTTCACTACCAAATTTTTTAACTCCTAGTCTTCTACCGGCAGAATCTCTACCATTTCTAGAACTTCCACCTGCTTTTTTATGTGCCATCTATAAATCCTTTACTTATCTTTAGTAGTTGATTTTTTAATTTTCGGTGCTGCTTTAGTTTTAGCTTGACCCGTGACTTTTTTTTCCTTTGAATTAGTGGTTACTGTTTTAGCTTTAATTTCAGCTTTAAGTTTTGTAACCGGTGACTTGGTTGTGGCTGTTTTAGCTTTAGTTTTAACTTTAGGCTCTGTTACCTTCGGCTTATCAACTGCTGGTTTAGCTTTAGTTTCAGTTATAACTCTTGAATCTGTTGACTTAGTGACAGCTTTTTTTGGAGTAAGCTTAGATCCATCTTTTTCAGCAATATCAATAATCTTAAGAAGAGTCAGATCTTGTTTGTGACCTTGTTTTCTACGACTATTTTTTCTTCTTCTTTTATAAATCATAGTTATTTTTGGGCCACGAGTTTGTCTAACAACTTGGGCCATAACTGCAGCGTCATTTATCATAGGGTTACCTAATGTAACTTTTTTACCCTCGCCAATCATTAGCACGTTACTTAGCACCACTTGATCTCCGTCATTTGCGTTTAATTTTTCAACTAAAACCACATCTTCTTTTTCAACGCGATATTGTTTTCCACCGGTTTTAACTACTGCATACATTTAACTATTCCGATTATTAAAATTTTATTATTTATATAGTAAGTTTAAGAATATTAAATTTACTTATAAATTTTTATCGAAATATAGCTCGAAACAACAATCTGTCAAGCTTTTAGATTAATAGTAAATAGTTAAGATGATATTATTAAGGGTAATTTTACGGTACTAACAACGCGGGGTCTAAACGTTCTAAAAACCAGTTAATACGCCAATCTAAATGTGGACCAGTAGATCTCCCAGTAGATCCAATTTCACCAATTTTTTGACCTTTTTTAACTTTGTCTCCAACATTTACATTTATCAATGATAGATGTGAGTATACAGATGTAACTCCATGACCATGGTCTAACATTATAGTTCCACCGGTGTAATACAAATCTTTTTCTGCCATTCTTACTATTGATTCTATTGGTGCCAATACAGAAGTACCTTTTTTTGCTGCTATATCGATACCATAGTGAGGACGTTTAGGTTTCCCATTTAATATTCGTTGGCTTCCAAACACACCTGAAATTATTCCTTTTGCAGGCCAATTGAACTCTTCAAAAATAAAATCTATATCACTATCCAAATGTCGAATGTTTTTTATAGCTTTATTTTCTCTGATGATCCTATCATAAAAAGATTTTGGAGGAGTAACCATTTTTTTTTCAAGGCCATTTATCATTTGAGTTTTATAAATTCTTTTTTTTATATTAAGAGTTTTAGAAATCCAATTTTGGTTAATTTTTATTGATAGATTGGCGATTTTAGGATGATCTCTTCCAAAGCCAATTACAAAAAAACCTTTTGAAGTTTTTCTGAGTAATCGTTCTTTAAATCTAACACTTAAATTACTGTCAATTTTACCTTTAACTAATCCGCCTTGAATAAAATTACCTTCAAGAAACACCTTTATATTATTATAATCTAAAGTTAGTGTTTCCTTTGCAATACAAGGATTTATTTTTAAAAAAAATAAAAAAAATAAAGTTTTAATCAAATTGTTCTTTAGATTTTCTATTTCTATTTTATTATTCATCTTTTCACTTCAGGGATAAGTCCTTTAGGTGCAAATCTTAGAGTTACTAGTAATATTATGCCCATAAACATTAGTCGTATATGAGCTGCATTTTCTAGAAGATGGCTCTTAATTAGATTTGTATCAGATATGTGTGAAGTTATAAATGATAAAAGCCATAAACCCAGTGGTTCAGACTGTATCCAAAAAAACCAAATTAAAAATGCTCCTATTATGGATCCAAAGTTATTGCCAGATCCACCAACAATTACCATGATCCAAATTAAAAAAGTATACCTTAAAGGTTGATAAGAAACAGGTGTAAACTGTCCGTCGAGTGTTGTTAACATTGCTCCTGCAATTCCAACTATAGCAGATCCAATTATAAAAACTTGCAAATGCCTTTTCTTTATATCTTTTCCCATAGCATTAGCTGAAACCTCATTATCCCTTATGGCTCTCATCATTCTACCCCATGGGGACTTAACAGCTATTTGAAGTAAGTATAAAATTACTAATAACACTAAAAGGAATAACACAGAGTATGATAATTTAACTATTATTGAAGAGACTTCTGGAAGTGGAATCTTTAATATATTTGCAGTTTCTAACACCCATTCTGTTGATTGTAATTCAATCTCGTATGGAACAGGTCTTGGCAATCCGTTAACATTTTTGACCCCTCTTGATAACCAATCTTCATTTTTTAAAATATAAATAATAATCTCTGAGATACCAAGAGTTGCTATTGCTAGATAGTCTGATCTCAACCCAAGAGATATTTTACCAATTATAAAAGCTGCAAACGCTGCTAACAATCCTCCTACAGGCCAAGATATGATTACAGGAAGATTAAATCCACCTAAGTAACCCGTTTTTGCAGGTTCTATGGCTTCTATTTGTTCTATTGAAGAGTCAACCATGAGCCTCATTATAAAGTAACCTACAAATATTATTAAAAAAGAAATTAGGTATTTTATTCTTTTGTTAAAATTAACCCTTTTGAACATAAATACTGAAAAAATAATTGATAAAACAAATATCATCAAACCAATTACTATAAAGCTTCCTCCTGTTTCCCATGCATTGCTCGTTGGAGGCATTGAAATGATTATGTTAGCAAGACCACCTAATGCAGCAAAGCCCATCACACCAAAGTTAACAATTCCTGCGTTGCCCCACTGAACGTTAATGCCAAGGGTCATTATTGAAGATATAAGGCATAAATTAAATATCGTTAATGCTACATTCCAACTTTGAAATATTCCAACTGCAAATAAAATTATTGCCATTAAAAAATATAAAATTTGTATCCGTGATCTATTGTTCATATCTAAAATTTTAAATTATTTTACCTTTATAAATTCCTGTTGGTCTTATTAATAAAACTAAAACTAATATTATAAAAGAAATAGCTATTTTGTAATCGGTTGAGAGTATTTGTAATAATCCATCTGGAACTAAATAATTAGGAAGAAAATAAAAAAATATTTTTTTGTATGCAAATGTTAATATTAATTCAGAAAATGCTATCACGAACCCACCTATAATTGCACCTATAGGATTACCAACTCCACCTACGATAGCTGCAGAAAAAATTGGCAAAACTAAATGTAGATATGTAAAAGGTTTATAGCTTTTATCAAGGCCATAAAGAGTGCCTGCCACACAAGCCAAGGTTCCAGTTATTATCCAAGTGATTAAAACAACCTTTTCTGGATTAATTCCAGATAATAAAGCTAATTCCTTATTATCTGAATAAGCCCTCATAGATTTACCAGTTTTAGTTTTATTTAAAAACCAAAAAAGTAAAACAACTAAAATTATGCTTAAAACTATAGTTATACCTTGTGTTGTTTTTAATGCTAATCCTTCGCTTAATCCCGTAAAGTTTTTAAAGGTTTTTGCTTTTAAAATAAATCTTTCGCCATCAAAGAAATTTTTATCACCAGGTCCTATTATGAACCTGATTAATCCACCTGTAAAAAACATTACACCAATTGAAACAATTAAATTAATTACACTCTTTGAGTTTTGTCGCCGGTAAAATTTAAAAATTATTTTGTCCACCAATATGCAATAAAAAATTGTAATTATAATTGCAAATGGCAAAACTATAATCGCTGTTGGCAAGGAATTTAAGTTTATTTCAAGACTTTGAAATAACCAGCATAAAAGGATTGAACTCATAGCACCAAATGACATGAATTCACCATGTGCAAAATTAGAAAATCTGAGAACACTATAAACTATTGTTATGCCTAAGGCACCAAGCGCTAGTTGACTACCATAAGTTAGACCTGGTATTAGCATATAGTTTGATATTAATGTAATTCCATTTAGAAAATCCATCGAAATCTAACCCCCTAAAAAAGCTTGTCGGACTTCTTTGTTTTCTAAAAGTGAATTTCCAGTATCTGTAAAAAAGTTTTTTCCTTGATTTAAAACAAAACCCAAATTAGAAATTTTTAAGGCTTGTTTTGCATTTTGTTCAACCATTAAAACTGCAGTTCCTTGATTAGCTATTTCGGTAACTTTGTTAAATAAACCTTCCATAATAATTGGAGAAACTCCAGCTGAGGGTTCATCCAACATTAATACTTTAGGTTTGGTTATTAAAGCTCTTCCTACTGCAACTTGTTGTCTCTGACCACCAGATAATTCACCGGCCAACTGATATTGTTTATCTTTTAAAACAGGAAAGAGTTCATAAATATATTCTAGCATTTTTGTACAATCATGTTGTTCAACAAATGCACCCATTTCCAAGTTTTCTTCAACTGTTAATGAAGGAAATATATTGTTAGTCTGTGGAACGAAACCCATACCTTTTAGAACTCTTTGCTGAGGTGGTATATTAGTTATGTCTTCACCGTCTAAAATAATTTTTCCTTGTTTTATAGGTAATAGTCCAAATAGTGCTTTCATAGCCGTTGATTTTCCTGCACCGTTAGGACCAACTATTGAAGATATTTCTCCCTCATTAACTCCGACATTGCAGTTAGAAAGAATATCAACAGATCCATATCCACAAGTTATATTTTCTCCAAATAGTAAGTACATAATTTAAGTATTATTCATTTAATTTTTACCTAGATAAACTTCTATAACTTCCTCATTTTTTCTTATTTTTGATATTTCGTCTGTCATTAAGATGGATCCTTCAGCCATAACAATAACTGGGTCACATAATCTACTTATAAAATCTATATCATGTTCAATCATGCAAAAAGTATAATTTAATTCCTTGTTAAGTCTTAATATGGCATCACCAATTGTGTTTAACAAAGTACGATTTACACCAGCACCTACTTCATCAAGGAGAACTATTTTTGGTTTTACCATCATTGTTCTTCCTAACTCTAATAATTTTTTTTGTCCCCCAGAAAGATTACCAGCATACTCATTTTCAATATGTTTTAATTGTAAAAAATCTAAAACATCATTTGTTTTTTCCAAAATCTTTTGTTCTTCTTGTTTTATTTTATTTTGTCTGAACCATGTATTTATAATTGATTCACCTATTTGATTAGGCGGTACCATCATCAAATTATCTCTTACCGTTAGAGATGAAAATTCATGAGCTATCTGAAAGGTTCTAAGTATACCAAGGTTAAAAAGTTGATGAGGTTCATAACTAGTTATATCTATATTTTCAAGTTTTATACTTCCTGAATCAGGTTTAATAGAACCATTAATAATATTAAATAAAGTTGTTTTTCCAGCTCCATTAGGCCCAATAAGTGCTGTAACTGTAGATTTTTCAATGTTTAAGGAAACATTGTTTATGGCTTGTATACCACCAAAACTTTTGTAAAGATTATTTATCGAAAGCATATATATAACCAGAAAAAAGGCTTAAGATTATATCTTAAGCCTTTTTAACTTTATCTATAACTAACTTTATTAGTTTTCTCGTTATCAATAAGGATTTCAGCAAAGCTTCCAGATGACTCGCCTGATCCAACAAGCTCTAGTGCAGTTGCTCCAACATAGTCTATCTCCTTACCTGCTTTAATTAATTTTAATGCTTTTCCAAGCTCACCAGGATATATTTTTTCCCCAGGTGCATTAGCTACATCCATAACACTCTTTTTAAAAGTATTACTTACAGTAGATTTAGACTTTTCCATTGCTAACATAATTAAAGCTGCAGAATCGTATGATTCTGGCCCATAAGGTCCAGATTCAAAACCTGCTTTTTTTGCTAGCTCAGAATATTTTGCGGCACCAGGACTGTCTGTTCCAGGAACTGATCCTATTGACCCATTAAGGTCTGGACCAATGGCTTTTGGTAATGAATCACCAATCATGCCATCTGGTAAAAAGAATTTATCAAAAGCACCACTATCTAGAGATGTTTGAATTATTCCTTTTCCACCTTGATCTAAATAACCTGCTACAATTAGGATGTCACCTCCTGCTTGTGCCAATGCAGCAACCTCTGCACTATAGTCAGCTTTACCATCTTCATGAGCTGCTGTTACAGTAATTTTACCACCTCTCGAGATAAAGTTTTTTTGAATACTTGCTGCCAAGCCTTTTCCATAATCGTTGTTAGTATGTGATAAAGCAGCAGATTTGAACCCTTTTTCTATTAATAAATCAGCTATCACTTCGCCTTGTCTAGCATCTGATGGCGCGGTCCTAAAAAAAAGTCCGTTATCAGGTTCAGTTGATAAAGCAGGTGAAGTTGCTGAGGGAGATATCATAACTATACCATTAGGCATTGCTACATTTTTTAAAACTGCAGTTGTAACTCCAGAGCAATCCGCGCCCATTATTGCACTGACTTTATCAGAAGTTATTAATCTTTCTGCTGCAGCTTGCGCTGCTGCTGCGTCAACACATGTAGAGTCTGCTCTGACACCTTCAATTTTACCATGCATAAAATTACCTGAATTATTTACTTCTTCAATGGCTAATTCAGCACTTTTCGCCATCACAGGTGCTAAAGACTCGATAGGACCTGTAAATCCTAAAATAATTCCAATTTTCACATTTTTCGCAAATGCTGGAAAAATAAGGAATATTGATAGCATAAATGAAATTATAATTTTTTTCATAAACGTTTCCCCTTTGTTTTATAAATACATTTCATTTTATAAAGAAATAATATTATTAAGCGAATCAAATTTTAAGTTGTTATGCAAAATAACCTTTAGTAGGTTAATTATACATTTACCAAAAAGAAGAGATGCTTTCCATATGTACTATAATGTTTTTAAAATATTAAAAGAGGGTTTAAATGACAATAAAGGATGGAAAAAAACATGGCAAAACCCCGAGATAAAGAAAAAATATGATGTAATTATTATTGGTGGTGGTGGACACGGACTGGCGACAGCTTTTTACTTAGCTAAAGAATTCAAAATTAAAAATATAGCAGTGCTTGAAAAAAACTGGATTGGTGGAGGCAACGTTGGACGCAACACGACCATAATTCGATCAAACTATCTACTAAATGAAAATGAAGCCTTTTACGAATTTTCCTTAAAATTATGGGAAACACTTGAAAATCAAATTAACTATAATGCAATGGTAAGTCAAAGAGGAGTTTTGAATGTTTTTCATTCTGATGCGCAAAGGGACTCTTTTGTAAGACGAGGTAACTCTATGATAATTAATGGAGCAGATGCAGAGCTGTTTGATGTTGATAAAATAAAATCAATGTATCCTTTTTTAGATTATGACAATGCGAGGTTTCCAATTAAGGGAGGCCTTTTTCAAAAAAGAGGTGGTTCAGTCCGCCACGACGCTGTTGCATGGGGTTACGCTCATGCTGCAGACGAGTTAGGTGTTGATATTATACAAAATTGTGAAGTTACAGGGTTCATAATCAAATCTGGAACCTGCATTGGCGTAGAGACCAATAAAGGTAATATTTTAGCTGATAAAATTGGTTGTGCTGTAGCTGGATCGTCAAGTGTGTTAATGTCTAAAGCTAATATGAACCTTCCATTAGAAAGCCATGTTTTACAAGCATTCGTAAGTGAAAGTTTAAAGCCTCTTATTCCAGGTGTCATTACTTTTGGAGCAGGGCACTTTTATATATCACAATCTGATAAAGGTGGCTTGGTTTTTGGAGGTGATATTGATGGATATAACTCTTATGCGCAAAGAGGAGGGATGGATATGTTAGAAGATGTTTGTGAGGGTGGTTTAGCATTAATGCCTACCATAGGTAAAGCAAGACTTTTAAGAATGTGGGGAGGTATTATGGATATGAGTATGGATGGTTCTCCAATTATAGATAAAACTCACATTAAAGGATTATATTTGAATGCGGGTTGGTGTTATGGGGGCTTTAAAGCAACCCCAGCCTCTGGCTGGTGTTTTGCCCATTTACTTGCAAAAGGTGATTCTCATTCATTATCTGAAAACTTTCAATTAGATAGATTTAAAAATGGCTATATGATTGACGAAAAAGGTCAAGGAGCCCAACCAAATTTACATTAAAGTAGAATCTAATGATTATTGATCATCCATTATTAGGTCCAAGGGATGCTAGTGAATTCATCTATTTAGGTGATGCGTCGCTATTGAACAGGCCTAACTGGGATGAAGAAAACTCAGAAGATAATTTTTACAAATACCTATATCTCAGAGAAAATGTTGCCGGAATGCATAAAGAACTTTGGTTTCATCAACAAGGAGATAGAAGTTGGCTTGTGATTTCAAGAAATACTATAACTCACGAAATTTTTAAAGTTGAATTAGCTACTGAATTTAAAAAAAATATGGAAAAGTTTAATGATTAGACCAACAAGAACTAAATCTAGTCTGATCAATACAAATAAAAAATTAAGTTTTGTATTTAATGGGAAAAAATACGAAGGTTTTCAAGGAGATACCCTGGCATCAGCTCTATTAGCTAATGATGTTAAATTAATTGCTAGATCATTTAAGTATCACAGACCACGAGGAATTTTTACATCGGGTTCTCATGAACCAAATGCCTTAGTTGAGATAATACATGATGATTATAATGAACCCAATAGCAAGGCTACTACAGTAGAATTATATGAAGGATTAGTGGCTAAAAGTCAAAATTGCTGGCCTTCCTTAAAATACGATTTTATGTCAATAAATGATAAATTTTCAAAATTTATTGGTGCTGGATTCTATTATAAAACTTTCATGTGGCCGTCTTTTTTTTGGGAAAAGGTCTATGAACCAGTCATTAGAAAAGCTGCTGGCTTAGGAAAGTTATCAAAAAATAAAAATAATAAAAATTCAGAAAAAGGTTTTTTATATTGCGATCTTCTAATTATTGGCTCAGGTCTCTCAGGACTAATTTCTGCTTATATTGCAGGTTTGTCGGGAATTAAAGTTATATTAGTTGAAGAAGATTATGTTTTTGGTGGTAGCCTCAACAATGAAGTTTTCAAAATTTCTAATATGTCACCACAAGCTTGGGTTCATTCTATTCTAAAGGAAATTAGAAAACTATCAAACGTTAGATGTATAGAAAATACCTCTGTTATAGGGATGTTTGATCATGGTGTATTTGGAGCAATCCAAAAATTAAAAGAAGGTAAAATAGAACAAATATTTTGGAAAATAATGTCCAAGAAAGCTTTGCTGTGCTCAGGCTCACTTGAAAGGCTAATTCCTTTTCAAAATAATGATTTACCTGGAATTATGTTGTCTGGTTCGATTCGTAGTTATTTAAATAGATGGGGCGTAAATAATTTTGATAAAATTTTATTATTTACTAATAATGACGATACTTATTTAACTGCTTTGGACTTAATTTCGAATGGAATAAATTTAATTGGTGTTGTTGATACAAGAGATAATCCTAGAATTTTTGATCCTAAAATTAAAGTTTTCAAAAGCTCCCAAGTAGTCAACGCTAGAGGAAAGTTATATCTTAAAGGTGTTGATATAGTTAATAAAGAAGGGGAACTTACTCATTTAAAATGTGACTATCTTGGTATTTCAGGAGGTTGGAATCCAAATATTCATTTAAGTAGTCATACTGGGGTAAGACCTGAGTGGAATGAAAAGATATATGCATTTGTTGCTGGTAAAAAGAATGTTTCAACACATTTAAAAGCTGCAGGTTCAGCAAATGGAAAGTTTTCATTAAATGAATGTATCCTAGACGCTGAAAAACAAGTATTAGAAATACTTTCAGATTTAAAGATAAAACCCAAAAAATATAGCCTCCCAAAAATCAAAGAGCAATCTTTTGAAATAGACCCTTTTTGGTTTGTAAAGATTGGTTCTCAAAGAAAATGGGTAGATTTACAAAATGACGTGACTGTTAAAGATATTGAAATGGCTTATGCTGAAAATTTTAGAACAGTAGAGCATTTAAAGAGATACACAACCCTTGGAATGGGAACAGACCAAGGTAAAACTTCTAATGTTACAGGGTTAGCTATATTAGCCTCCTTATCAAATAAGTCTATACCAGATGTAGGAACTACGGTATTTAGACCACCTTACGTTCCATTATCCATAGAGGCTTTAGTTGGTTCCTCAATTGGTAAAAATTTTAAGCCAACAAGATTAACCCCAACCCATAATTGGGCTAGAGATTATGGCGCTAGTTTTACTGAAACAGGATTGTGGCTAAGAGCTGAATGGTATTCTCAAAAAAATGAAAATCATTGGAGGATGAGTGTTGATCGAGAGGTGAATTCTGTTAGAAATTCAGTTGGATTTTGTGATGTTTCAACCTTAGGAAAAATTGATATTCAAGGAAAGGATGCCCTAGAATTTGTAAATAAAGTCTACTGTAATGGATTTGCAAAATTACCAGTTGGCAAAGTTAGATATGGTTTAATGCTTAGAGAAGACGGTATTGTCATGGATGATGGAACAACAGCTAGAATGAGTGAAAATCATTTCATTATGACTACTACAACTGTTAATGCTGAAAGTGTATATAGACACCTAGAATTTTGCCATCAATGTCTGTGGCCAGAGATGGACGTCCATTTAATTTCAACAACAGACGCTTGGGCACAAATAGCAATTGCAGGTCCAAATTCTAGAAAAATAATTTCTAAAATGGTTGATAAGCAATTTGATGTTTCTAACAAAAATTTCCCTTTTATGGCTTGTAAGGAATTAACAATTTGTGGTGGTGTTTTAGCAAGGCTTTTTCGAATTTCTTTCTCGGGTGAACTGGCTTATGAATTATCTATTCCAACTCAATATGCATCATCATTAGCTTCCCATCTTATGGAAATTGGAAAAGAAGAAAATATAATTCCTTATGGTACTGAAGCGCTTGGGGTTATGAGAATTGAAAAAGGACATGCTGCTGGAGCAGAATTAAATGGGACAATTTCTGCATTAAATTTAAATATGGGTAAAATGGTATCCAACAAAAAAGATAGTATTGGTATGGTTCTGTCAAAAAGAGAAGGCTTGAATACTTCAGACGGATTAAGGTTAGTTGGTTTGAAGCCTCTTAAAGCTAATAATCAATTAATTTCTGGCTCACATTTGTTTAATTCAAGTGATAAAATTACTCCTAAAAATGACCTTGGTTATATAACCTCTTCTTGTTATTCACCAACTTTAAAAAGCTATATTGCGCTGGGATTTCTAAAGAATGGATGTAACCGCCATGGAGATAAAATAAAAATTAGCAACCCGATTTTAGGAAAAGAAGATTTTGCTGAGGTATGTAACCCTATTTTTGTTGATACCAATGGAGAAAAATTACGTGCATAAAGACTTAATGCTTTACCCAATAATATATTCTTCTGAAAATATAGTTGTTAAAAAGGATTTGAAACTAAAGTTAGATAACACAAAAAAAATATTTTCTTTAAGTCATAATTTTGGCCAATCAAAAAAATTTAATTTGACTTTTAAAAATTATTTTTCATACGCGCCTCCTTCTATCTCTAATTTTCAGGAAAAAGATAAAGTATTTGTTTTTTGGACAAGGAACAACAGTTACTTCATCTTTGGTGATGTTCAAGCTAAAAGCATAATTTCTTCTTTTAATTCAATTGCATCTATTACTGATCAAACAGGTGGTTGGGTATGCTTTAATTTAAGTGGTCAACATTCTAAATCATTCTTTGAAAAGCTTGTGGTTTTTGATATTGATTCTTTTAAAGAAGGAGAAGTAATTAGAACTTCCATAAATAAAATTAATTGTTTTGTTTTATGCAATAAAAAATTTTTAAAATATACAATAGTTTGTCCAATATCTTTTATGGAATCAATGAGAATGAGGCTGGTAAATTTGATTAACTTAATTGCATAGCGTTAGGTAAAAATAAGACAATGCTTGGAAATGCAATTAAAACCCCTACTGTTATAACATCTGCAACAAAAAATGGCGCACAACCTCTAAAAACATCTTGTACAGGAATGTCTGGCCGGACTCCACTCACAACAAAACAATTTAAACCAATTGGTGGAGTTATAAGACAAAGCTCTGCCATTTTTACAACTATGATACCAAACCAAATAGGATCATATCCTAGTGCAATTACTGCTGGTTGAACTACTGGTAAAGTGAGTAGCAACATTCCAATGGCATCCATAAACATACCTAAGATCGCATAAACTAATAAAATACAAAGTAAAATAGCTAAAGGTGGATAATCCAATGAAGTTATCCAATTACTGAATGCATTTGGCAATCCAGCAAATCCTAAAAATCTAACATATACTAAAACACCCCAAATTATGGAAAAAATCATTACTGTTAGCTTAGCAGTTTCATAGAGTGCAGCCTTTAGCGCGCTAGCTTTCATTCCCTTTAGAATAGCTATGATAAATACAACAAAGGCTCCTAGAGCCCCAGCTTCTGTAGGTGTGGCCCAACCAAAATACATGGAACCAAAAATAATAATAATAACTGAAAATATTGGAATTGTTGAGGGTAATGAAACGATTTTTTCTTTAAATGAATATATTCTAGTTTTAGGACCCATATCAGGTTTAAACGAGACAATGCTAACAATTATCAATCCATAAATTATTGCTGAAACTATCCCAGGTAAGAATCCAGCAAGCAAAAGCTGTCCTACTGATTCCTCAACTATTATAGCATATATAACTAATATAGCACTAGGTGGTATCAAAGTTGCCAAAGTTCCGCCAGCAGCTACAACTCCAGCAGCGAGTTTTCTATTGTAGCCTTCACGCAACATCTCAGGTATTGCGACTCGAGCAAAAACTGCAGCTGTAGCTGTGCTTGCACCCGAAACAGCTGCAAAGCCAGCGGTTGCAAATACTGTAGCTACTGCTAGTCCCCCAGGAAGTCTTCCTAACCATCTTTTGGCAGCTTCAAATAAGGATTTTGTTAATCCAGCGTGAAAGGCTAAAAAGCCAATTAAAATAAACATTGGCAAGATTGACAACGCATAAGTAACAGCTTTTGAATGTGGAATAGTTCCTGCCATGCCAAGACCTGCAAACATTGCTTTTTCAAGTCCTAGTTTTGTTGATAATATCCATACTAAACCAGCGGTGCCAGCTAATGCACTAGCATAAGCTACGCGCATTCCAAAAAAAATCATAAACATCATTATTGATGTGACTGTTATACCAATTTGAAGAGGATCCAATATTTAGTTCCTTACTTATTTTGTAGTTTCTATTTGAGATGCTTCTTGTTTTGCTTGGTTTTCTACATTTAATATTAAGGGCACTCCAATAGGTTGAAGCTTTGGATCTATAATCAATCTTATATACCCAGCGAATTGTACAATAAGTCTTAAAGTTAATGCTGCAAAAGCAATTGGTATCATTAACTTTGATGGCCATGTCGGTAATTGTATATCAATTGTACTATCACCAATAGTCCAAGCTCTTTGAAAATGTTTAAAAGAGTAATAAGTCAAAATACTTATAATTAATATAGTTGCTGCAGTTTGTATGGCTTCCGCTATCCACTTTGAACGGCCATTTAACATAGATAGAAAAATTTCCATACGAACATGTCCACCTAGTCTTTGACAATATGCTATTCCAATAAACGCAAATATTGCAATTGATTGTTCAGCAAAGTCAATATAGCCAGGGATTGGCATATTTAAAATTTTTCTACTAACTATTTGCACCGTTGCAGTGATCATTAGAATGAAAATTGCTAGCGCAGCAAAACTAGTTAAAAAATCTTCTATTTTCTCAAGAAATTTATCAAAAGTATGTATCATAATTAACCATTACTAAAGAAGGATGAAAATTTTCATCCTTCTTTAATTATAATTTATTTACTTGCTTCTTTTGCAGTTTTAAGAACAAGATCAAGCAGTTCTTGTGCTGGTAAACCTACAGCATTCGCTTCCTTGATCCATTGATCCCATACTGGCTGAGCAGCAGCTTTTCTAAAAGCATTTAAATCAGACTCAGAATATGTAATCTTTTTAATTCCCTGTTTTTCTGCAACAGGAGTATACTTGTCAATAGAAGCTGAATAAGCTTTATCAAGTGCTGCATAACCTGCATCAACAGCATCTGTTAAAATTTTCTTATTTTTATCAGACAAGCTATTATAAGCATCAATGTTTACTACTAAAGGACAATTCACAGAACCAGGTGACAGATTTGTAGTCCTCCAGGTAGAAACTTCATTAATTTTGTATGAAAAGTGTGAGTAAAATGCAAAAGCTGCAGCATCAACTGTTCCTGTTTCAATAGCTCTATATGTTTCAGGAGCTGTGACTGTGGTTGGAACTGCACCAATAACTTTCATTGCTTTACCTATTCCACCAAGAGCTCTAACTCTCATACCTTTAAAGTCTGCAATTGTTCTTGGCTCTTTACCTCTACCCATAAACTCATATTGAGGAAGAGCAGCCGACATTAGAAGTTTTGCATTCCATTTTTTCATTTCTTTTATAGTAGCGGGGTGACCGTAAACGGCTAGGTCAGCGGCTTTTTGCACGTCTCCATTTGTAATAGGTAAAAATGGTAATTCTAAAACTGTTACTGCTTTATTTTTATCAGCATGATATGAAGCGCAAAATGTTGCTGCCTCAAATGCCCCAAGAGATATACCATCAAGGTTTTCTCTAGGCTTTGATAAAGTTCCGCCATAGTTAATTTTAATTGTAAAATGCCCACCTGACTTGTCAGCCACATATTTAGACACAGCCTCAATACCTTCGGTAAAAGCTCTTCTTTTACCCCATGTTGATAAGTTCCAATTCACATTTTTTCCGTGACTGGCTGCTAAAGCTTGCTTATTGATGCTGTCGACTGGTCCTCCAAAAATTAAACCTAATGACAACAGAGATAATAATGGTAGTGATTTCTTCATTCATTCCTCCGAAATAATATATTTAATGATAGTTTATAGATTATGGTTATAATGTAAAAGTTTTATATCAAATTAAATTAAGAACATGTAAACTTTTTTAAATAAATTAAATATTAAAGTAAAATGAATGGAACTAGGTAAGCCAGATTTTAACTATCTACCTTTTAAGGTTCATAATGGGGTAGTGTATCTAGCTGGGCAATTGGCAAAAGAAAGTGGTTCTGTAAGAAAAACAGGACAAGTTTTAAAAGAAATCACTGAAATTGAGGCCTCAAGACAAATAAAGATTTGTTCTCAACATGCTTTTAGTTGGTTGCAAATTGCAGCTAAAAATAATTACAGTGAAATAGATTCTATTTTGGATCTTAAGGTCTATGTGTCATGCGACAAGAGTTTTGAAGGTATCTCAAGATTAGCCGATAAAGCTTCAGAGGTTTTTATAGAAAAATTAGGAGAAAAAGGAAAGCATCCGAGGTCAGTTTTGGCTGTTTTAAGATTACCACAAAATGCCCCTGTAATGATTGATCTTAGGGCATCAATTAAATTAAAATAAGGAAGAATAATGAGTAATGTTAGTAAAATCACATTAGATGAAATTAAAACATTAGTAACTAATGTTTTTCTCAAACAAGGATGTAATAAAGAAAACGCTAGTGCTTTAGCAAACACAATTACAAAAGCAGAAGAGGATGGATCCAGTTCTCACGGTTTATTTAGAGTTCCTGGCTATGTTGCTTCTTTGCAATCAGGTAAAGTTAATGGTCATGCTTCCCCAAAGATTAAACAAGTCTCCCCTGTAATATTAAAATGTAACGCTGATAACGGTTTTGCCTCTACTGCTCATGAATACTTTTTACCTCTCTTAGCGGATGCCGCCAAAAAAAATGGAATATCAGTTTTAAGTATAAAAGGGTGCTATCATTTTGCTGCTTTATGGCCAGAAACAGAATATTTAGCTAAACAAAATTTAGTTGGATTTGCGTGTACAGCTTTTAAACCATCTGTTGCTCCTGCAGGAGCTAAAGAAGCTTTTTTTGGAACCAACCCTATTTCAATGGCCTGGCCTAGAAGAAATAATGATCCAGTTGTCTTTGATATGGCAACAGCAACAATGGCAAAAGGTGATGTGATGATTGCAGCAAGGGATGGTCATCACTTGCCTGACGGAGTTGGCCTTGGAGAAAATGGAGAACCTTCAAATGACCCAAAAGAAATTTTAAAAGGAGTTTTACTTCCTTTTGGAGGTTATAAAGGTTCTGCAATTTCTATGATGGTAGAATTATTTGCAGCTGGTCTAACGGGAGATGTTTTTTCATACGAAGCTCAAGAAAATGACAACAATGATGGAGGTCCGCCAAGTGGAGGAGAGTTTATAATGGCTTTAAATCCAGAAATTATAGCTGGTTCTAATTGGGAAAAACATTGCGATGATTTTTTTCAAAAATTATTATCAGTTGATGGTGTTAGGCTTCCTGGATCACGAAGGCATAAAAATAGATTAGGAGACCAATATCGTTCTATTAATGAAGAATTATTGTTGAAAGTTAAATCTTTTCTCTAACTTTCAATTATCTTAAACTTCATTCCTTTTAATAAAATTAAGGTATTTTATTATTTCATTAAGCTTTTCATCTGGTAAATCTTTGTAACTTGATCCAAAATTGTTCTTTATTTTCAATGCTACATGAGCATATGGATTTCTTCCACTTGGATGATGAGGGTGATCAGGTAATCTATTAATCAAATAATCACCAGTTAACTGAATTATTTTCCACAAATATTTCTTATTTTGGTCATTCATTTCAAAAAACTTTCAAAAGAAATAAAGTAATTCCAGGAAATGAGAATAAGAGAATAACCCTAAAAATATCACTTACTAGAAATGGTAAAACGCCCTTAAAGGTCTCTGAAATACTAACGTTGCCAGCCATTTTATTAATTATAAAAACATTTAATCCAACAGGTGGCGTTATCAATCCAACTTCAACAACTATGAGGGTTAATATTCCAAACCAGATTGCTGTTTCCTCAGCTGTCATTCCAAATTCAAGTGTCATAATTAAAGGGAAAAACACTGGAATTGTTAAAAGTATCATCGCTAAACTATCCATTAAACAGCCTAAAATTAGATATAGAACAAGAATACAAGCTACAATTAAAAAAGGAGAAAGATTATTTTCTAATGCTATTTCACCAAGTTGGTTTGGTAGTTGAGTTAAAGCTATGAAAGAATTAAAAAACTCAGCACCTAATAACACTAAAAATATCATAGCTGATGTAATTGCAGTGCTTTCAATTACTTCTACCAAGTCTTTAAACTTAAAGTTTTTATTTAAAATGGCAATTAAACCTGCTCCACCTGCTCCTATTGCCCCTCCTTCTGTTGGGGTAAACCAGCCTAAATATATTCCCCCAATCATAGTCAAAAAAATTAAAATTATTTGCCAGATATTTTTAAATAATAAAAATCTTTCTTTCCAGCCAACTCTATCTTTTGTAGGTCCGGAGTCTTTCACAAACCTTACATATAGTGCAATTGCTAAAATATACCCTAATGCAGCTAAAATACCTGGAATAAAAGCTGCTAGAAACATTTTGGCAATGTTTTGTTCAGTTAAAATAGAATATATTATTAAAATAACTGAAGGAGGGATCAGTATACCTAAAGTTCCTCCAGCGGCCAATGTTCCGGTACTAAGAGCTCCAGAATATCCTAATCTTCTTAGCTCAGGAAGAGCTACTTTACCCATTGTTGCAGCGGTAGCTAAAGAAGATCCACAAATTGCACCAAAACCTGCACATGCACCAATTGCAGCCATTGCAACACCACCTTTTCGATGACCTAAGCAAGCGCCTGTAAATTTAAATAGTGCTTGGCTCATACCAGCTTTCCCAGCAAAATTTCCCATCAGTAAAAAAAGAGGTATGACAGATAAAGAGTAATTAGAAAATAAATGCCATGCACTCGTTTTAACCTGAGACAAAATTGGGAGCCAACCAGCAATTAAGATGGTTCCAGTACATCCAACTATTAACATGGATAGGCCAATAGGAATGCGAAGAGCTAGCATAGAAAATAATACTGGGAAAGCTAGTATACCAAGTGTAAATTTGTCCATTAAAACTAATTTCCTAATATATCGTGGACTTTTAAAATAAAAGTATAAAAGCAGCAAACAGTTAGAAGAAAGAAAGATGCAATAACAGGTAAAAATGGTACCCATATAGGAAATGCTAAAAGCATAGTTTCTTCCTGGTAAAGATACATATCTTTTGCTCCTAAAATCATCCTTGAGCTAAAAAAAAGTGCTACAAATCCGAATAATAAAGAGCTAAAAGCATCTAAGAAATAAATTTTATTTTTAGGTAATTTAGCTGTTATAAAGTCTACAATGACATTTCCGTTTTTAAGATGACATAAAGGTAGAAATGAACCAATAGCAACTGCACATGCAATTTCAACTAATTCAAAATCACCCAAAATGGGTGATGAAAATACAACTCGGCCAAAAATAGAGAATATACTGATCAAGGCAGCAATTAAAAGAATAAAACCTCCAAATATAGCAAAGTATCTAGAGGTTTTATTTAAAATATGACCAAAATTATTATCTGGCTTTATTTTTAAAGTTATTAATTTTTCTATAAAACTCATTTAAAAGTTTTATAATGTTTTTTCATATTTTGAAATTAAAGACTTAGCCGTATCATAAAGTTTTTGTCCATCAAGACCTTTGCTATTAGCATTTTTAATCCAATCTTGAATTACTTCATCAGCAGCTTTCTTTATATCTGCCAATGGTGCTCCTTCTAGAGTATGAAATTCGCCTCCAGCTTTAACGGCTAAAGCGCGCGCAGGACCCTCAAATCCATCCCATAAAACACCAGCTCGTTTTGCTAAAGACATTCCAGAATTATTATCTATAACTTTTTTATGTGCTGCAGATAATGAATCATATTTTGCTTTATTCATAACAAAGAGAAAAGGAGTGGTATAAAGACCTCTATTTCCCGCAACATTTGTATGGGATTTAGTAAGTTCCTGAAGTTTAAAAGATGGCATGATTTCCCAAGGAACAACCATACCGGTAATAACACCTTTTGATAGGGATGGTGCGACTTTAGGGATAGGCATACCAACCGGTGTTGCGCCTAATTTTTTTAACAAACTAGTTGCTGAACGTGTTGGCCCTCTTAACTTTAGGCCTTTAAAATCACTAACTGATTTAATTAATGTTTTCTTTGTATGTATCATACCTGGAGCGTGAACATGCACTGCAAGAATTTTATAATCTTTAAGATCTTCCGCTCCAGCAGTTTCTACAAATTCTTGTACAGCCTGCGCTGTTATTTTTGCGCTAGTTGGCATAAATGGTAATTCAAAAACTGATAATCTTGGAAATCTTCCAGGAGTGTATCCTGCTACTGTCCATACTATATCAACAACTCCTTCACGAGCTTGATCAACTAGTTGGGGTGGTTTTCCTCCAAGTTGCATTGACGGATACATTTCAGTAATTATTTCTCCATTACTTTCTGCTTTGACTTTATCAGCCCATGGTTTAACAAACTTAGCATTTGAGTTTGCAGGCATTGGAACCATTGTATGAAATTTCAAAGTAACTTTATCAGCTAATGCAGGTAATGATAAACCAGCACTGATTATTGTAGTAGCTAAAAAGCCAATAACTTTATTCATTAATATTCCTCCATATTAAATAATTATAAAATAAGATAAGTTTATTTATTACTAA
>QBYJ01000014.1 GCA_003282885.1 SAR116 cluster bacterium AG-325-F22 | reverse complement strand
TAATATATAAAATTAGTGGTGTTTGGGGAAATCATGAAGGCTCTCTATTACTTTGGGTATTGATTTTATCCACATTTACTTTTCTAATTTCAATAAAAAATTCTAGTATGAACCCCAAACTTCTATCCTCAATAATAGGCGTGCAAACGATAATATTATGCCTTTTCTTAGCTTTTATTCTATTCACTTCTAACCCATTTGAAAGAGTTCAAGTGCTACCTTTAGATGGACGGGGATTAAACCCGCTACTTCAAGACCCAGGATTAGCCTTACATCCACCTATGCTATATATTGGTTATGTAGGTTTATCAGTTTCATTTTCGTTCGCAGTTGGTGCTCTAATTACAGGTCAAATAAATAAAGAATGGGCCCAGCAAATGATGCCATGGATAACAATTGCTTGGTCTGCTCTAACAATTGGCATAGCCTTGGGAAGTTGGTGGGCTTATTACGAATTGGGATGGGGTGGATGGTGGTTTTGGGACCCAGTTGAAAATGCCTCATTTATGCCTTGGTTAATTGCAACCGCTTTATTACATTCAGTAAGAGTATTAGAAAAAAAACTTGTATTAATTAATTGGATTATTCTTTTATCAATCTTAGCTTTTTCATTTTCGCTACTAGGAACTTTTATTGTTAGGTCTGGGTTACTAACCTCAGTTCATGCATTTGCATCAGACCCATCTAGAGGAGTTTTTATTTTGATTATATTGGCAATTGCCATAGGAGGTCCTTTAATTTTGTATGCTTTGAACAGTTCATCATTCAAAGAACATAAAGTACAATTTAATTTAATGAGTAAAGAAAGCGCTATTTTAATAAATAATTTATTTCTGACTACAGCAACAGCTACTGTCCTAATTGGAACTTTATACCCTCTATTTTTAGACGCATTTAATGGTAATAAAATTTCTATTGGACCCGCCTACTATAACGCAACTTTTGCTCCAATTATGGCTCCAGTGATTTTTTTAATGGCAATTGCCCCCTTGTTAAATTGGAACCAAACCAAAAAAAAGAATTTATCCAAAAAATTAATATTCCTTATTATAGCAACATTCTTCTGTATAATATGTTTATATATGATTGAACAATCATCATTATTCGCAGTTATATGCGGCTCACTTTCTATTTGGCTTTTTAGTGGTGTAGTTACTGATATTATTTCTAAAATAAAAGAATCCAAAATTAAATTTAATAAATTTAGCCAGTTTTTTTTCTTTATATCAAAAATAAATCTTGGAATTCATTTTGCGCATATAGGAGTTGCAGTATTTTTAGCTGGTGTGACTGGAGAGCAGTTTTTTAAAACGGAATATAATGGAAGAAAAAATATAGGAGATGTTTTTAATGTAGGAAATAAATCATTAGAATTTAAAAAGATAGAAATGCTAGACGGTCCTAATTACAGATCTCAAACTGCAACCTTTAATCTACTAGACGATGCCAAGGTTATTAATACACTAAAACCAGAAAAACGTTTTTACCCAACAGAAAAAAGTCAAACAACAGAGGCTGCAATCTTAACTAGTTTTTTAGGCGATACATATCTAGTACTGGGTGATGGTAATAAAGAAATTGGTTGGTCAATTAGAGTTTATTTTAATCCTTTAGTTTCATGGATTTGGGGAGGCGCTTGCCTAATGGCTTTAGGTGGATTGATATCAATTTTACAAAATAGAAAATCTAGAAAAATAATAAATTAAAAGATATGAAAAATAATTTCTCAATTTTAAAAACTTTACCACTTACATTCTTTTTATTAATATTTTTTATTTCGGCATTAGTACTATATCAGCTGAAAAATGAGCCCAAAAAAGTACAATCTATTAAATCACAATTAATTGGTAAAAATATTCCTGAAATATTAATCCCAGAAGTTAAATATTTTGGATCATTAAATCAAAAACAAAATTTAAATTTCAAAAATTTTGAAAATCAAATATTTGCTGTAAACTTTTTTGCATCTTGGTGTGCTCCGTGCAGAATAGAAGTACCAATTATGGAAGAATTAAGTAAAATTATACCTGTGATTGGCGTTGCTTATAAGGATAAATTTATAGATACAAAAAAATTTTTAACAGAATTTGGTAACCCTTATAAAAATTTTGGGCTTGATGAGTATGGCAAAGTCGCAATTGAGTGGGGAGTGTATGGAGTACCTGAAACATTTTTAATTAATGAAAAAGGTAAAATTATTTATCGTCACGCTGGTCCATTATTATATGAAAGTTTCAAGTTTGAAGTTTTACCTTTAATACAAGAAAATTAAAAAATGTTAAGAAATATAAAAATATTCCTGTTTTGTTTGGTTTTATCAATATCTCAGAATAATTTATTAGCTGACATAAATAGTCCCCATAAAAATTTTATCATAAAAAAGACAAGGGAAATTTCTCAAAATATTAAATGCCTTGTTTGTCAAAATCAAAGTATTGATGATTCTAATTCAGAAATAGCTAAAGACTTAAAAGTCTTAATAAAAGATAAATTACAAGACGGAATAAGTGATGAAGAAATATATAATTTTTTGAGAGACCGATATGGGGATTCTATTTTGTTAAAACCACCATTAAAAACAAATACAATTTTATTATGGTTTTTACCTTTTATAATTTTAGCTTTTGGTTCGTTTTTTGTTATAAGATTTTTAAAATCTAATTATAAATAAAAGAGCCTTACACAATGCTATTTATTATAATCTTTACTTTAACTCTTCTATTAACAATTTATATTTTTAAAAGTTTATCTAATGAAAATTTAACTCTAAAGATTGGATTAAGGCCAAAATCAAAAAAACCTTTTTTTTATATTGGAGGGACATCTCTTTTTTTACTTAGTTCCATTCTCTACTATGAGTTAGGAAGCCCCTTTATAGACATGAATAAACTCTATACGGCTAAGGAAAAACTTTTAAAAGAAAATATCATTCAAGGCAAAAATAGAAAACAAAATTTAAAGATATTTGAAGAATTGGTTTCTAAGTCTAAGGAAAGTCCCAATAATATTAATATACTTCTAGACTTAGCCGCAACCGCATCACGAATTAACAAGATTGAGGTTGAAATTTCAACACTAACTAGAATTTTATCTATTAAAAATTCACCAAGATTAAAATCTTTACTCGCTCAAGCAATTGTAAGAAAGGCTAATGGTCAAGTGACATCAAAAGCAAAAATATTAATTAATGAAGCATTATCTGAAAACCCAATGGACCCTGGAGCAAATTTCTTAAATGGATTATTACAATCACAAATTGGAAATGAAAAAAAGGCATTTGAAATATGGACAAAATTATATAGAAATACTTCCAACGATGATGCTTGGGAAAAAGACCTTGAAACTAATATTCGTTCGGCTGCAAGAAATTTGGGTATTTCTGACAAAGTTTTAAACAAAAGTCTTAAAAAAAGTTTAAATATTAATTCTCCGATTACTAGTGAAATTTTAAATTTAAACGAGAAGGATCAAAAAATCAGGATTAACCAAATGGTCGAACAGCTTTCATCTCGCTTGACAAAAAACAAAGAAGATTTAGATGGCTGGGTTAAATTATACAAATCATATAAAGTTCTTAATAATATGGATAAAGCTATAAATGCATTACGCACTACAATAGAAATTAGCCCTCAAAATCTGAATCTTAAAAAAACACTTTTAAAAGAATTACTACCTCCTCAAAAAGAACCAAACTTCACCCCCGAGATAGACAGGCTTGTTAATGAGATATTAGATAGCGAGCCTAATAACATAAATGCTTTATTTTTTAGAGGTTTGAAGGCTTTTAAAACAGGTGAAAATAAAATAGCAATCGATAATTGGACTATATTGTTAAGTCAACTCCCGCCAAAGTCCCAAATGACTCTTGAACTTTCAAAAAAACTAGAAAGTATTAAAAAATAGGTTAATCTTTTTTAATCTGATGTTTTTGCATTATTGGTAATGATAGTAAACCGAAACCAAGAGACAAAACTGGAATACCAAAGGCTTTAAAAGAGACCCATTGATCAGTCGTTAAATTACGCCAAGCTATTTCATTAGCGATAGCCATGATAATAAACATGCCAACCCATAACCAAGTCAGCTTGTTCCAACCTTCTAAATCTAAATTTACTGCAGATTTCATAATAGCAGCCAAGGGATTTTTACCTAAAATTTTTCCTGATGCAAGGATGCCGGCTATAATTATAGACACAATAGTGGGTTTTATCTTTATAAAAAACTCATCATCAAAAAAAATTGTTAATCCACCAAAAAAAACAACTGCAACACATCCAGCTGCAGCCATCATTGGTATATTTTTAAACCAATACCATGACAGAATAAGAGAAAACAGAGTACTTACAACTAAAACTGCCGTACCTGCCATTATCCCATAAAAATAATTTACTCCAAAAAACAACAATAAAGGTCCCATTTCTAATATAGACCTATATCCCTCTTTTTTATTTACTTCCTCCAACTGCAACCTCCTAGGCTAAAATCAAACTTTTACTATGTATAAATTCTTCTATATTATCTGTAGCCAACCTTAAAATGTCTCCATTTTTTGAAAATCTGGTATCCTCACTTAATATTCGTCTCCATTCTTTAGCACCAGGAAGGGAGTTATACAAACCTAAAATATGCCTAGTAATCGCATGAACACGACCTTCTTCTTTTTTCATAAACTTATCTATGTAATCTGCGATTTCCATGGCAACTTTATATCTAGATTTGATCTTTTCTTCACTATTAAACACAATTCTATCCACAGAAGATAATATATATGGATTTTTATATACTTCTCTACCAATCATAAACCCATCTAGTGCAAACTTATTTACTAAATCTTGGCCTTCTTTTATAGATTTAATACCGCCATTAATAACAATTTTTAAATCAGGTCTTCTTTTTTTTAATATTCCAACCCTATTATAATTTAAAGGAGGTATCTCTCTATTTTGTTTTGGACTCAGACCATTTAAAAGTGCTTTTCTAGCATGGATCACAAACAAATCGATACCATTTTCAGATACTTCATCAATGAATTCATCTAGTCCTTGCACCTCGTGCATATCATCAACACCAATCCTACATTTTATAGTTATAGGTATTTGACAATTATTTTTTATAATTTTAACGCATTCAGCAACTAGTTTAGGATTCTTCATTAAGCATGCACCAAAAGCACCATTCTGCACTCGATTAGATGGACAACCTATATTTAGGTTAATTTTGGAGTAGCCATAATCTTGTCCATACTGCGCAGCCAAGGCTAATTTTTTAGGATTATTACCTCCTAATTGAAGAACACAAGGTAACTCTTCTTTGTTAAAGTTTAATAATTTATCACGAGGCCCAAATATTATAGCATCTGCAGAAATCATTTCGGTATATAAAGTTGAACAATTAGACATAAGTCTAAAAAAATATCTACAATGTTTATCTGTCCATTCCATCATTGGAGCGACAGAAAATTTTTCGTCAAATGCCACAATACTATCTATCATATATAAAAATCATAATAAGTTATTTACAATATTTAAAAAAAATATCCAACATTTATAAAATTACTACATTACCTCTCTTGTGATTTAATGAGAGCGTTTGTTAAATCATTTATTATATCATCTATGTGCTAGATACCAATTGACAACCTAACATAAGCATCATAAACGCCTGATTTAAACTGTTCTTCTTTAGATAACTGACTATGAGTGGTAGAGGCTGGATGTATCGCAAGACTTCTTGAATCACCAATGTTTGCAATGTGATAAAACAACTCTAAATTATCTATAAATTTTTTACCTACATCAATTCCTCCCTTAAGTTCAAAGCCAACCAAACCGCCAAATCCTCCTCTTAAATATTTTTTAGCGGATAATTTGAAATTTCCTGTTTCTAATTCTGGATATATTACATTATCTACTAAATTATGATTTTTTAAAAAATGTGAAACATTGAAAGCATTTTGACAGTGAGCTTTCATGCGAAAAGAAATTGTTTCTAGCCCTTGTAAAATTAAAAAAGCATTAAATGGACTTAATGCTCCCCCAAGATCCCTTAACAATGTAACTCTGGCTTTAATGATGTATGCTATAGGGCCTAGGGATTTTGCTGCTCCTACCCAAACAGCGCTTTCATAAGAAGGATCTGGAGTATTTAATGATGGTTGCCTTTCTTTTCCTGCCCCTTCCCAATCAAAATTACCACCATCTACAATTATTCCCCCTACAGAATTACCATGACCACAGATATATTTAGTCAAAGAATAAACAACAATAGCTGCCCCGTGGTCAATAGGCTTACAAATAATTGGAGCAGCAGTATTATCAACAATAAGAGGTATACCAAATTTTTTCCTATGGAACTGACTTCTGATATAGGAAACACTTTTAGCTTTGGATTAGGTAACGTTTCTGGTTAATACGCACCTGTTTTACTGTCAGTAGCATCTGCAAAGGCACTTGGATTAGACGGATCTACAAATCTTACTTCTATTCCCATATCTTTTAAGGTTTTTGAAAATAAGTTCCATGTTCCTCCATATAAATCAGTTGAACTGACTTCATTATCCCCTACTTTTGCAACATTTTGAATTGCGAACGCAGAAGCGGTTTGACCCGATGACAATGCCAAAGCTGCCACACCACCCTCTAAAGCCGCAATCCGTTTTTCTAAAATATCATTTGTAGGGTTCATGATTCTTGTGTAAATATTACCCAATTCAGATAAAGAAAATAAATTTGCTGCTTGGTCAGTATCTTTAAATAGATAATTAGTAGTTTGATGAATTGGAACAGCCACTGAACCAGTTGTATCATCTGCCCTCCAACCAGAGTGCAAGCTAATTGTTTCTGAATGTTTTGAATTTTGCATAGATGTATCCTCAAATATAAAATTTAAGCAAAAGGAAAATTGTTCTAGTAAGCAATAATTTTTATGATGATTTTTCTTATTTTTTTTTAAAACAAATAAATATAGAAATTTTTTCTTAATAATTATTCATTCATAGAAATTTAATTTTTGGAGACGATAGTACTTTTTTAATGATGGCTATGTTTGTTCTTTTTTATGATGTTTATTTTTGCTTTAACTGGCATTTCTAATAATATTGTACCAGCATTTTGAAAAGTAAATCTAACTTTATATTTATTCATAACCTTAAGGGGCTTGAGTAATTTAATGAACATTATATGAAAACTACCCGGTTTAAAAATTAATTTTGAATTAGCCTTTATAGTTATACCCTTATCCAAATGTTTCATTTTCATGATGTCATTTTCAACGGTCATATTGTGTAATTCGGTTTTTTCTGAAAAATTCGATACTAAATGAATTAAGTGTTCATCTTTTTTGTTTGTATTTTCAATTGTCAGATAACCTGAAGTTATTTTTTGATTAGCAAATACTTCATTAATCTTAAGATCAGAAAAGACCAAGCCCTTAATACTAATTGTTTCTGAATAACAAGTTGAAGATATTGTAAATAAAATAACCAGAAATAAAATTTTATAAATATAATGAAATAGCGACATAGATTTTTATCCATAACTAGTTTAAACTATGCTATAAATCGATGATGCGTTGGTGTCAAACTTACATAGAAAATAAAACAGTTGTATGCAATTATCCCAAAACCCGATTACAAAAATCATTAATGATAAGCTAAAATTCAAGGATTATAACAATCTAAGTAATCTTATGTTTGATCAACAAAGAATTGCTGAATTTCAGTTTGAATTTCAAAGTCTTAAAGTAGATATAACAAGACAGAACCTAGACAAAGAAATTAAAAATGATCTAATTAATCTTGCTAAGAAAGCAAATATTAAGTCAAAAATTAAAAGAATGATGTCAGGCGCAAAAATAAATTGCTCCGAAAACCGGTCGGTTGATCATTTCAATCTTAGAAAAAAAGAACGTTTTGAAACAAGAGAATGGAAAAATCTTATTAATTTTACAAAAATAATTTTAAATAAAAAATCATTCAAAAGTATTGTAAATGTTGGCATTGGTGGATCTGACTTAGGACCATTAATGGTTAATCAAGCACTAAAAAGTTTTTATAAAGGACCTAAGGTTTTTTACATCTCAAATATTGACCCAATAAATCTAATTGAAGTATTTGAGAAATGTGACCCTAAAACTACTTTATTTATAATAACGTCTAAAAGCTTTGGAACTCTTGAAACTCTTGAAAATGCAAAAATTATACATAATTGGCTCACAGAGAGTAACGTTAGTTTGAATGATGCAATGGTGGCTGTTACTTCATCTGAAAAAAAGGCTAAGAAATGGGGATTTAAAAAATCTAATATTTTTAATATTTCTGAAAATATTGGAGGAAGATATTCATTATGGTCTTCAGTAGGAATGTCGATTTTATGTGGTTTAGGTGAAGTAAACTACAAGAAATTTTTGAATGGCGCCCAAATAATGGATCAACATTTTGTTAATGAGGAAATTGAGAGCAATATACCTGTCATTTTAGCTTTACTTAGAATATGGAATCGAAATTTTTTGAATCGAAATAACCACTGTATAGTTCCATATACTGACAGTCTTTCTAAATTGCCCGCCTGGGCACAACAGTTAGAAATGGAAAGTAATGGGAAAAGTGTTGATGTAGAAGGTCAACCTTTACAAATGCCAGCAAGTCCAATTATTTGGGGAGAAGTGGGTACTAATGCTCAGCATAGTTTTTTTCAATTTTTACACCAAGGCTTGGAAACCACCCCTGTTGATATACTTATACCTCGCAAGCCGATAAAAGACACAAAATTTAGTCATATTATTAGTAATCATAAACATTTAGTTATAAATGCAGTTGCTCAAGCAGAAGCGTTAGCTATGGGCTCAGTGGATTTAGCTAATGCAAATAAAAACTTTCCAGGAAATCGGCCATCTACAATTATAAGTTGGGATGAAAATAATCCATTTTCCATTGGAATGTTAATTTCGCTATATGAAAATATTACAATTGCATCTGGATTTTTATGGAACATTAATAGTTTTGACCAGTGGGGAGTAGAGCTTGGTAAAAGTACTGCTAATAAAATTTCTAATGATGACGGGTATGAAGAATTAAGTCCCTCTGCCAGGGAATTTTTACAAAAGCAAGTATAGAAATAGATTTGTTTTATTAAAATTTTAAAAATTTACAAATTTGACTTTTACTTCTAAGAATTAAATGAGCTTTCGAGTATTTATACTTTTATAATAAAATTAGCTTTATAAAATAGAGAAAAATAAAATGACAAAAACTGTAAGAAATTTAATTAACAATAATGATGATGAAAGTATTGCGATATCATCGAGTGATGGTAGTAAAATCAAATACTCAGACTTAAAAAAACATGTTTTTGACATATCTGGGCAACTTAGCGAAAAAGGTTTTCTAAATTCAGATAGAGCAGCGATCGTTCTCCCAAATGGCGCTGAGATGGCGACAACTTTTTTAGCTGTAGCAAGTTATATGTCTGCTGCCCCACTAAACCCCTCTTACAAGTTTAGAGAATATGAATTTTATTTAAAAGATTTAATGCCTAAAATCGTAATTGTGGAAAAGAATAGCAGTAATCCTGTTGTTGAAGCCGCGAAAAAATTAGGTATAGAAGTATGTGAAATAAAAAAAATAGATAATGCGCCAACCGGAATATTTAATCTTTATGATGAAAGTTCTAGTTTTGAATTATCTAAAGAAACATATGAGGCTCTAGTACTTCATACATCTGGAACTACATCTAGACCTAAAGTAGTGCCTTTGACAAATAAAAATATTTATTCTTCTGCAGTAAATATTTCAAATTCTCTCAAATTGAACTCTGAGGATCATTGTTATAATATTATGCCTCTTTTTCATATACACGGCTTAATCGCGATACTGTGTTCATCAATATTTTCAGGAGCCTCAGTTTATGCAAGTGACGGTTTTAATGCATTAAAGTTTTTAGATATAGCAAAAAAAGAGAAAATATCTTGGTATTCAGGGGTTCCTACTATGCATCAAGGAATATTGATGAGGGCAAAAAAAAATATAGAACTTGCAGAAAACCTCTCACTGAGATTTATAAGATCATCCTCAGCATCTTTACCACCAGCCGTTTTTGAAGAATTAAGAGAAGTTTTTAAAACAACTGTTATTGAAGCTTATGGAATGACCGAAGCATCTCACCAAATGACGTCAAATCCAATGCCTCCTCAGATTCAAAAAGCTGGATTTGTTGGAAAACCTGCAGGCCCTGAAGTGTGTATAATGGATGCCGATGGAAACATCCAGAAAAATGGTTATGAGGGAGAAGTTTGTATTAGGGGTGATAATGTAACTACTGGTTACGAAAACAATGAAGAAGCTAATAAATCTTCGTTTATTAATGGCTGGTTTAGAACTGGTGACCAAGGGTTCTTTGATAATGATGGTTATTTAAAAATTTCCGGAAGATTAAAAGAAATTATCAATCGTGGAGGCGAAAAAGTGTCTCCTCTAGAAATAGATAATATATTAATGGAGCATGAAGCAATTGAACAAGTTGTTACTTTTGGGGTAAAGGATAAGTTACTAGGAGAAGCTATAGGCGCTGCCATTGTTCTAAAAAATGAGAAAAAATGTTCTGAAATTGAAATTAAAAGTTATGCTCGAAATCATCTAGCTGAGTTTAAAGTTCCCAAATATATAAGTTTTTTAAAAGAAATACCCAAAGGAGCCACTGGTAAACTTCAAAGGATAGGTCTTGCTGAAAAACTTGGCTTAGAATAGGAAATTAATATGATTAACATTTGCATATTTGGTGCCGGAGCAATAGGTGGCTATATTGGATGCAGCTTAAGTAAAGCTGGAGCAAACGTCTCATTGATAGCTAGAGGCCCTCACAAAGAAGCTATTAAAAAAAATGGTTTAACCTTAATTTCAAATAACAAATCAGAAACATTTAAATTGAAAGTCACTGAAAACCCAAGTGAATTAGGTACACAAGACTATATAATTATTGGTGTTAAAGCTCATGCAATTTCAGGGATCGTTAATCAATTAAAACCCCTTTTGAATGACAACACTGCTATTTTATCCGCAGTTAATGGATTACCATGGTGGTATTTTTATAAATCTAACACAGGTACAAAACTCGAAAATACTCATATAGACTCAGTAGATCCCCATGGAATTATCTGGAAAACTCTTAATCCAAAACGAGCATTAGGGTGCGTTGTCTACCCAGCATGCGAAATTGAAAAGCCGGGTACAATAAAGCATATAGAAGGAAATAGATTTAGCCTTGGTGAACCAAATGGAGTCAATTCAGAAAGATTAAAGATATTATCTGATCTATTCATAAAAGGTGGGCTAAAAGCTCCTCAAAAAAAGAATTTGAGAGATGAAATTTGGATTAAACTTTGGGGGAATTGTTCTTTTAATCCTATAAGCGCTATTACTGGAGCAAGCTTAGATGTTATAGGTAATGACCCAAGTTCAAGATTATTGATAAAAGAAATGATGGAGGAGTGCCAAAGAGTTGGTAAAGCAATTGGAGTTAACTTCAGTGTAACAATTGAAAAACGGATTGATGGTGCATCATCTATAATTGGCCATAAGCCTTCAACACGACAAGATATTGAAATGAAACGACCTTTAGAAATTGACCCTATTATGAGCGCAATTATAGAAATTGGAACAAAACTAAATATACCAACACCAATGTTAAAACATCTGAATGGAATACTTAAATTAAAAGCTGATTATTTAGGCTTATACAAAAGAAGCCAACTAATAGAGGATTTAACAATTTAAATTTTGAAAAGGATTTCTTCCTTCTTTGTCTTCAATTTCTACTATCCAACAATCGCTATCTATTTCTATTTCTTTAGTAATTCTTTTATCTATGTCGATATTTTGTAATTTTTTTTCAGGATATAAATTTATAAATTCTACAACATCATTCTCACTAATTAAATCATATTTCAAATTACGTGTGAAAAGCTTGGCATAACCATCTAGTGTATCAACTTTAACAAAAATAGCACCAGCTTCACTATCACCTCTTTTAGTAACATAAGCGTTGGTAAAATTTCTTTCAGCCGCTCTAATACCTGCGTTTATTAGTATTTCTGATTTTAATTCAATTATCATCACAAAAGTATCATGAGTTTAAAAATCTGAGCATCTTCCCGCTTTTTCCCAATCTCCATATCTAGTTGGTTCTAATCCCTTAGGACCTCCTTTTTCTTTGGGAGCAGTCTTATTCTCGGACATATTCTCTTTCGAATCATTTTCTTCTTTTTGTTTACTTAATTTTGTAATTTTACTATCCATAAGTATAAACTTTCTTATAAACCAATATCTAAATAATCTACATAATATTTATTATTAATACAAATACAAGGCAGTAGTTTTGATAGAACAAAAAACATCTAACACCAAAAAAAAAATAAACAAGACTGTAAGACTTGTGGCATTAGAAATTTGGATACTTGTTTTTTACAAGAATAAAAAATTTGACGACATCATTAAAAAATCTTTTGACTTTAATAAATTAGATAAACGAGAAAAATCTTTTCTATTTTTACTTATAAACACATGTATGAGAAGGCATAACCAAGCTCAAAAAATTTATAATAAATACTCAAGGTTTGGGATAAAGAAAAAAAATCGTTACCTAAATAGCATTTTAGTTATTGCTACAATTCAATTAATTTGGTTAGAAATAGCGCCTTATGCAGTATTAAATGAAGCAGTAAATCAAGCTAAAATTTATATTGGTGACAAACAATCTAAGCTTGTAAATGCAATTTTACGTAAAATAGTTTCAAATAAAAATGATTGTTTGAACTTCATTCCTGAAGATAAATACAACTTACCAGAGTGGCTATTAAAAAGTTGGACATCTTCATATGGTGAAAAAAATGTCAATGAAATAGCAAAAATAGCCATGGAACCACCACCACTAGATATAGTGATTTCAAATAAAATGAAAAAGAGTGAATTGGAGCAATTTCAACTCTATATCTCAGGTGAAAAAATCTTGCCTAATGTAATAAGATGTAATTTAAAAGAGTCAGTTGAAAGTTTACCAAGATTTTCTGACGGTGTGTGGTGGATACAAGATGCAGCATCTCAGATACCCTGTAATTTATTGTTGTTTAAAATAAAACAACATTTTTCTCAATCTATTGATTCTATTAAGGTAGTAGACATGTGTTGCGCTCCTGGAGGAAAAACAGCTCAACTTTTAGATAATAAATTAGACGTTGTATCTATTGAAAAAAATAAATTGAGATCTCTTAAATTTAAAGAAAATATGAAACGACTTAACTTTAATCCCAATTTAATTAATGCTAAAGCAGAAGATTATCTACCAGACTTTAAGCCTGATGTTATTTTAATTGACGCTCCCTGTTCAGCAACAGGCACGATTAGGAAAAATCCAGATATTTTTATTAAACCAGCACCAATCAACTTAGATGATTTAATTTTAACTCAAGATAATATCTTAAATAATGCTTCAAAAATATTGAAAAAAAATGGATTAATTATGTATGTTACATGCTCTCTTCAAAAAATTGAAGGTGAAAGAAGGATCGAAAAGTTTTTAAAAGAAAATCAAAGTTTTTCCATTGTTCCATTTTTTTCCACTGATTATCCTATGATTAGCGATTGTATAACTAAAGAAGGCTTCATAAGAATCCTTCCAAATTATTTTAATTTTAATTCTGATGATGTTATGAATGGATCAGACGGTTTTTTTATTGCATTAGTTAAAATGGAAAATTAATTTTATGCTTAAATTTATAGATTTAATTACAAATAATTATTTTCTCAAAAAAAAGCTAAAAGTAGATGAACAAAATTCTCCTGTAAGAAGACTTACTGATAACTGGCTAGGCAACTCAGAAATTGGTAAAACAATAGTCAATGGTAAAACTAATCCCAAACTAATTAAAGATTTTAACAGGTTTTATTTTTTGAGAGATTTGAAAGCTGAGGGTAGTATTAAAGCCAGATCCATAGCACGTTCTTTAGTTTCAAATTGGATTAATGAGAAACATAATCTTCTGTCAAAGGAATTTCACTCTCAAATAATGGCAGAAAGAGTAACTTGTTGGAGTTTCAATTTTTCATGGTTTGCAGAGAGTGGTGAATTAGATTTACAAAAGAAAATTTTATATTCTATTGCATTACAAACAAAATATCTCGAGATAAAACTCACAGAAACAAATAATCATCTACAACAAATTATAATAATTAAAGGTATTTTAGTTGCTAAGTCTATTTTATTTGACGATATAATCATTATCGATGAATTATTAAATATTATAGATCAAAAACTTGAAATTTTAACAAATAATGATGGTGGACACACCTCTAGAAGTCCTGTCTTGCATATAAATTTACTAAGACATTTAATAGAAATTAGATCTATAGTTGGAATTTTAAAAAATGTTGATGCAGAGAACTTACATAAAAAAACAATTAAAATGGGCGAATTCTGCAGAGGCTTTCAGATGCCAAATGATTGTTTTGCATGGTTCCACGGAGGATCATTAGTTCCTAAAGATATTATAAAACAAACTTTAAACAGGATTGGTTACAAAAACAGATTTTTTCAACTTGCTGAAGATACTGGTTTTTGTAGATTATCCAATATGGATACAATTGTGTTTGTAGATGTTGGTTTAAAACCAATAGCAAGCACGAATACAAAAGCAAGTTTATTTGCGTTTGAGTTTTTTTATAAAAAAGAAAAAATTATTTCTAATCTGGGAGAATTAACTAAATCTAGTATTAAGAGTGCCAAAAGTTCATTAGCGTCATCTGCTGCTCACTCTACTTTAAATATTGATGATAGAAATAATGTAGATCTAACAGGAAAAAGAAAAACTGAGATATTAGAAGTCAAATACGGAAAGACAAAGAATGGAAACTTATTAGATTTAACACATTCTGGTTATAAGACTATTTTTGGGATAAATCACAAAAGACAAATTTATCTATCTAATAAAAAAAATGAAATAAGGGGTAAAGACGTAATAATAAATCTTGGAAATATTGGTTCAATACCCAAAATGGCAAGTATTCACTTTCATTTAAATCCAAGCATTGAACTTATAAAAACTAGAAGTGGTTCAATTTTATTAAACCACTTAAAGGGCTTTGTTTGGAAAATGACCTCTGACAGTCAAGATATAGTTATCAGGGATTCAGTTATGTTTACCCCAAAAGGTTCTACTCCTTGTAAAGAAATAATGATAATTATGAAGCTTGAAAAAATAAGGGCTTATAAGATGATCTCTTGCAATTGGGCATTTCAATTACAAAAGTAGACTGAGTTTAAATTAATAAGAAATATTTTAATTATAATATAATCAAATTAAAGATCGGCTAAAAAAAATGGACAATGTTGACAGTGATGAATTATTTACAGACAAAGTTAAAATTAAAAGGGCTTTGATTTCAGTAACCGACAAAACTAATATTGAAAAATTAGCTAAAGTTCTTGAGGAAAATAATATAGAAATTTTATCTACTGGAGGCACTGCTAAATTTTTAAAAGAAAATTCAATATCAGTTAAGGATGTTTCAGATGAAACAAATTTCCCCGAAATCTTAAATGGAAGAGTAAAAACGCTTCACCCTAAAATACATGGAGGGATACTTAGCAGAAGAAATAATACCGTTCATATAGACCAATTGCAAAAACATCAGATTAAAGAAATTGATCTCCTAATCATTAATTTATATAAATTTCAGGAAACTGTAGAAAACAAAAAGTATAAGACTGAAGTTATTGAAAATATTGATATTGGTGGACCTGCAATGATAAGGGCTGCAGCTAAGAACCATGAGTTTGTTACTATTTTAACTGATCCTGGGGATTACTCTAAGCTTATAAATGAACTTAACGATGAATGTGAAACCTCATATGCTTTTAGAAAACATCTTGCTGGAAAAGCTTTTAAATTAACTAATGAGTATGATCATGCAATTTCTGACTGGTTTAATAATGAAAACATTAACACAATTGATCTACCTCAAACATTTTCATTAAATTTTAGAAAATTCTTGGAAATGAGATATGGAGAAAATCCTCATCAAAAAGCGGCATTTTATAAAACGAATGACCCTAGAATCGGAATTGCTACATCTAACCAACTTCAAGGTAAAGAGCTTTCATACAATAATATTAATGATGGCAATGCTGCTTATGAATTAATTTGTGAGTTTAATCAGCCAGCAATTGCAATTATTAAACATGCTAATCCTTGTGGTGTAGCTGAGAACGCTAATATAAATTTAGCATGGGAAAAAGCACTACAAACAGATCCAATTAGTGCATTTGGTGGAATAGTGGCTTTAAACAGAGAATTAACCTTAGATTTAGCAAAGCAAATGAAATCTTTATTTTTAGAAGTAATAATTGCACCTTCTTTTACTAATGAGGCACTTCAAATTTTTAGGGACAAACCGAATATAAGAATTTTAGCATCAGGATCAATGCCTATACCTCAGGAAAAAGGATTGGATATAAAATCTATTTCAGGAGGTATGCTTGTCCAAACTCGCGACAACAAAGTTTTACAGACAAGTGACCTAAAGATAGTAACAAAAAGAATACCTACACAATTAGAAATAAATAATTTACTTTTTGCGTGGAAGGTAGCAAAACATACTAAATCCAATGCCATCATATATGCCAAAGATCTTCAAACTGTTGGAATTGGGGCAGGACAAATGAGTAGAATAGATTCCACAATGATAGCAAATGAGAAAGCTAAAAAATCTTCAATATTAGCAAACTTAAAATCATCAATGACTTTTGAAAGTGTAGTTGCTAGCGACGCATTCTTCCCATTCGCCGATGGTTTAGTAGCTGCTGCAGATGCAGGTGTTACTGCTGTAATTCAACCAGGTGGATCAATTAGAGATCAAGAAGTAATAGCTGCAGCAGATGAACGCAACATTGCCATGGTTTTTACGTCAGTAAGACATTTCAAACATTAATTTAAAATAAATTTTCGTCTTCAAGATATTTTATAATCTTTTTAATTAAACTTGGTATTGCTAATTTTTTTAAATTTTGACCATCAATAAACCTAAAGGATTTCTTAACTGATTGATCTTTCAAAATGTCATTATTATCAATATAAGCTATTGCAATTGAACAGTTTAACTTAAAATGTGTAAATACATGTATTATTTTTTTTTCAAGAATATTCCAATCAAGATCAAACAAAGAGTCTTTTTGTGTTATAAAATTAGGTGATTTTGAGAAATAATTCTTATCTTCTTTTAGCCAACCTATGGACGGAATTACATCCATATTTGATAATAATCCTTTATTATTATTTTTAGTCATTAGAATATGACCGTGCTGATTAATTAAACAAAAAAATAAACCATATCTATTATTTTTAATTTTTTTTGGTAGTCGTTTAGGATATGTTTTAGCATTAGGAGTTCCACCTACTTTACAAAAACTAATCAAAGGACAAGAAGGACACCTCGGAGACTTAGGTATACAAATTAATGATCCTAAATCCATTAGTGCTTGCGCATAATCTCCATATCTTTGATTTGGCAAATACCTTTCTGAGATTTCTTGAATATATTTTTTTGATTTTTCTAATGGCTCATCAACGGCATATAATCTAGAAAATATCCTTTCGACATTGCCATCAATAACATTTGATTTAATATCAAAAGCAATTGCCATTATAGCTGATGCAGTGTAGTTGCCAATCCCTGGCAAGGATAATAATTTGCTTCTGTCACAAGGAATTATCGAATTATATTCATTAGAAATTATTTTTGCTGTCTCATGAAGATTTTTTGCCCTAGTGTAATAACCTAAACCAGCCCAATAAGAAGATACTTCTTGAAAATCTGCTTTAGCCAGTTGATCAATAGTAGTCCATTTTTTTACAAAATTTAAAAAATATGGAATAACTGTTGACACTACTGTTTGCTGTAACATAATTTCTGACAAATACACAAAGTAAGGGTTGGGCAACTCCCCAGATAAAACTCTCCAGGGCAAATTTCTTCTATTTTTGTCATACCAATTTAATAATAAATTAGAAAAACTTTTGTAATTATCTTTTTTTGTCTTATTCATGGTTTTATATATATATTATGTTATCCGTTAAAAATATTGTTTTAAAAAATTGTGGTTTATAATATGAAGTCATTAGTAAAAATTACAGAAAATATTGTTGAAAAAAAGTTAAGCAGACTTGGTGCCGTTCAAACACATATTTTACTAAATTGGAATTATATAGCAGAACATTATTCTAATATTACAATTCCTGATAAAATTAAGTTTAATAGAAACAAAAATACTGAAGGCCAAATTACTATAAAGGTTCAAAATGGTTTTGGACCAGAAATTCAACACGCTATTCCATTTTTGTTAAATCAAATAAACTCAAGATTTGGCTATAAGGCTATAACAAAAATCAAAATAATACAGTCTGAACTTGAATATATTAAAAAAATAGAAAAAAACGTTTTTCAACAAAAAGTTTTTACTAATGACCCAGAGTTAATTTCTAATATTTTGCCAGATGGAGAACTAAAATTAGCAATGCAAAGATTCGAAATTTCTAGAAAAAAAATGCTCTGATATTTTAAATATCTATTATTTAATCAGTTGATTTAGTGTATAAGAATATTAATAAATATAACGTTAAAAGGTAAAGATTTTGAAAAAACAAATTATAGTAAATAGACGAAATACATTATTAAGTTTATTGGCCGTTAGTATTTTCCCTAAATATAGTTATTCAAATCAAGACCTATTAAGTGACAATATGCGTAAACAATTTATGGGTTCAAAAAATGCACCGATTAAAATTAAGGAATATTTTTCTCTAACCTGTGGTCACTGCGCAAATTTTCATGTTAAGACTTTACCTCAACTCAAGGAGCGATACATTGATACTGGTAAAGTTCAAATAGAGTTTATTGACTATCCTCTTGATAGGCTTGCTATTATCGCTGCCACCTTAGCCCGAACACTTCCAACTGAGGAAGGATATTTGGAAGCTATAAGCATATTATTGAAAAAACAAAAGCAGTGGGCATATTCAAAAAAGCCACTTGATGAATTACGTTCTATAGCAAAATTATTTGGAGTTTCTTCGAAACAATTTGATGAAATTTTAAAAAATATTCCGCTTATGCAAGAAATTATTAATAAAATGGAAAAGGAGTCTAAAAATTTTAATATAGAGTCCACACCGACATTTATTATAAATAATAATCATAAAATTTCAGGCGCTTTGTCTTTTAAAGACTTTGAAAAAAAACTTTTAACTTTAATTAAAGCAAAGAATTCTTAATATTAATAAAGGATAATTAATGAAGTTCAAATCTGTTAGGATTTCTGGGTTCAAATCTTTCTTAGAACCAACTGAAATACTGATTAACGATGGCTTGACTGGAGTTGTAGGTCCTAATGGTTGTGGGAAGTCAAACATTGTTGAAGCGATAAAATGGGTTATGGGCGAAAATTCTGCACGTCAAATGCGTGGCGATGAAATGGATGATATTATTTTTGCAGGTACAAGTGAGAGACCAGCTAGAAACTTTGCAGAAGTATCTATTAAATTGGACAATTCAGAGCGAAAAGCTCCAGCAAATTTCAACCACTTTGAAGAAATTGAAATTTCTAGAAAAATTGAAAGAGAAAAGGGATCAATCTATAGGGTTAATTCAAAACAAGTTAGAGCAAGAGATATACAATTAATTTTTGCTGATAATGGAACCGGTGCACGTTCGTCAGGGATAGTTAGTCAAGGTAGGATAGCACAAATAATAGATGCAACCTCTGAAGATAGAAGAATAATTCTTGAAGAAGCAGCAAATATAAAGGGGTTACATAACAGAAGACATGAGGCTGAACTAAAACTAAATGGAGCTAATGAAAACCTAAATAGATTAATGGACATTGAGCAAACTTATCAAGATCAGCTTATAGAATTAGAAAAACAAGGAAGAAAAGCTGCTAGATATAGATCAGTAGGTGACAGACTAAGAAAAGCTGAGGCAACTTTGTTTTTAACACTCTTAAATACGGCAGAAAATGAGTTTAATAATTTCAAAAAACATTTAGATATAGCCAAAGAAAATGTAAATAAAGGACAAATTAATGTATCCAAACACACTGAAGCAAAACAAGAAATTTTAGATAAATTACCTGAGGTTAAAAAATTAGAAACTAAAAAGATAACAGTTTTACAATCTCTGAATATAACAAAAATTAGATTAGAAGAAGAGAAATCCTCTGCAAAGACAACTTTAAACAATACCTTAAATCAGATTTCCCAAATAGAAACAGACATCCAAAGAGAAGTTGAAATTAAACAAGACGCAAAGAAAACATTGTTGAGCCTATTTTCAGAAGAAGAAAAGTTAAAATCCGAGTCAACAAATTTTTTGACTAAGAAAACTGACGCCTTGAAGCTAGTAAAAGATCTAAAGGCTAAAACAGAAGAAGCAAATACAAAACTTTCCACTATAACTTCAGAAATATTTTCAATTAAATCTGATAAATCAGATCTTGAAAAGCGTATATCTGTTCTAACAGATAAGATTAAAAACTCTGAGTTTCAAATATCTGAATTTAACTCAAAGGAAGATGAACAACTTCTTAAAAAGAATAATCAGCAATTAAGTAAATTAAAACAAATATTAAGAAATAAAAATCAAAATTTAGTGTCTAATAAACAAGAATTAATAAAATTAGAAGAAAAAGAGGTTAAACTTAGTGATCAAAAGAGTAATACTGACCAAAATTTTAATGTAATTAACGCAGAATTAAATTCTCTTTCTTCGATATTAGGTGATGATACTTTAAATAAAAACTCACTAGAAAAAAGCATAAATAATATTGGTAATCTTGAAAAAGCAATAGGATCCGTTTTAGGTGAAACCTTATTAGCACCAATTCATTCCGGTCAAAATCATTTTCTTAAGAACACATATTGGAGAAATGATTTAAAAACTAAATTCAGCTCAGAATTACCCAAAGGCGCAATCCCTATAATTTCAGAAATCAAAAAAAATTCAATTTTAGATATTGCTTTGATTGGTGTAGGTATAGTTAAAGATGAAGAAACTGCTTATGATCTTCAGAAAAATTTATCATTTGGGCAAGCGCTTACAACTTCCAAAGGTGGTTTATGGAGATGGGACGGTTTTGTACAACCTCAAGGTGTACAAAACAGTTATTCCGAAAGACTTCAACAAATTGCAAAATTAAGATTACTTCAAAACAAATTACCTGCTGTAAAAAAAGAACAAAAATTTATTGAAAGTAAAATTGATGAAAATCAATTAGGTATAAGTAAATGTAAACGTGATATTATTGAGTTAGAATCGCAAATATCAGAACTAATTAAAAATTCAAATACATTAGAATTAACTAACTCAAAATTAGATGCAAAACTTCTTTCAGCTAAAGTTTTATTAAAAGAGCATCTAGATATAACAAAAATATCTCAAAAAGAGTTAGTTGGACTTAAAAATCAATTAAACAATTCTATTAATTTACCATCATTATTAGCTGATGAATTGAAAATAAGAAATATAGCCGATCAATGTAGAAATGAATTAGCTGACGCAATGGCATCAGAACAACAAATAAAGACACATGAAAGTTTTCAAGCAAGAAACCTAATGCAGATCAATAATCAAAGTGAGAATTGGAAAAAAAGAGAAAATGAAGCATCCATGAGATTGATGTCTTTGCAAGATAGATTGAACAAGTTAAAAGATGATCAAAAGAGATTGACAAGCTTACCAGATGATTTTGAAAAGAGAGAAGAAGGTCTCAACAAACTAATTGATAAGGCTGTTCAAGACAAGAATATTGCCTCTGATAAATTAGTACATACTGAGACTAATCTTCATAATATAGAAAAATTAGAAAGGGAAGCAGAACAAAAAGTTACATCCTTTCGTGAAGAAATGATAAAAATAGATGCCTCGCTGAATCTTGCTAGAACCAAAATACAGAACATAGAGGATAGAGTTTTTGAAAAGCTAAGAATAAACACAGATAAATTACTTGAAATTGTCGGTTTTAATGAAAAAAATAATTTAAATGTTTCTATTGAGTTATTAGAAAGAACTGTTCAACGTCTTATAAATGAAAGAGAATCACTAGGTGCCGTAAATTTGCGTGCAGAAGAAGAAATGAAAGAGATGAAAGAAAAAATCGAGACCATGTCATCTGAAAGAATTGATCTAGAATTAGCAATAGAAAAACTTAGAACTGGAATTTTTGAACTAAATAAGGAAGGAAGGCAAAGATTACAAGATAGCTTTAACGATGTTAACAAAAATTTTAAAGATCTTTTTCAAAAACTCTTCGGAGGTGGAGACGCTGAATTAAAATTAGTTGGAAGTGAAGATCCTCTTAAAGCAGGTTTAGAAGTTTTAGCAAGTCCACCTGGAAAGAAAATGCAACTTCTTTCACTTTTATCTGGAGGAGAACAAGCCTTAACGGCAATCTCTTTGATTTTTTCAGTATTTTTGTGTAATCCTGCACCTATTTGTATTTTAGACGAGGTAGATGCGCCACTTGATGACACAAATGTAGGAAGATTTTGCGATTTACTTAATAAAATAGTTGCAGAGACAAACACTTATTTTATGGTTGTAACGCATCATAGACTTACAATGGCTAAAATGGATAGACTATTTGGAGTTACAATGGAACAAAAGGGAATCAGTAGGTTAGTATCTGTTAATTTAGAAGAAGCTAACAGAATAAGGGACATTGCTTAAAAAAATAATTTTTTTTCAAGTAAACTCTTGACTTATTTGTTTGGTCAAAATAATTTAAGCACGCTTATATGGTGTATGTGAAAGTATGTTATGAGCTCTTTTAAAAACGAAGAAAATTTGAATTCAAGAATAGATAATGCTTTAGCAAAAAAAAGGAATAAAAAAGAAGTTAATAACAATAACCAAACTTTAGTTAATACTTTTTCTAGAGTTGCTACTGAACTACTAGCTGGATTATTGGTTGGTGCAGGTATTGGTTGGACGTTAGATAAGTGGTTAAACACAAATCCTTGGTTTCTAATCTTATTCTTTTTGCTAGGTGGGGCCGCTGGTATACTAAATCTTTGGAGAATGGTAACTGGAAAAGGCCTAAAAATTGGATACTTTTAACATTTAATATAGAAAAAAATAATGAATTCACCCGTCGAGCAATTTACAATAAAAGTTTTATATGAATTAAATATTATTGGCATAGATATTTCTTTCACTAATGCTTCATTATTTATGATATTATCTATTCTGGGTTCTGCTGGATTTTTATATATGGGAGCAAGCAAACAAGCTCTCGTTCCTAACAGATTTCAGTCTCTAGTAGAAATGTCATATGAATTTGTAGCTAATATGGTTAAAGAGAATGCTGGTAAAGGTAGTCAAGCTTATTTTCCATTTATATTCACTCTATTTATGTTTATTTTATTTGGTAATTTACTTGGTATGATTCCATACAGTTACACTTTTACTTCACAAATAGCAGTCACTTTTACATTAGCAGCTATCATATTTATTGGAGTTACAATTATCGCACTTTTTAAGCATGGATTGAAATTTTTTACATTTTTCTTCCCATCAGGGGTGCCTATTGGTTTAGCGCCATTGCTTATTCCAATAGAAATAATATCTTACTTTATTCGTCCTATTAGCCTATCAGTCAGATTATTTGCCAATATGTTAGCTGGGCACACTATGATGAAGGTGTTTGCTGGTCTTATAATAATGATGGGAACTGCGAGTGGTTTTTTAAAGGTTGGTGCAATTTTACCACTGATGGCCGTTATAGGATTAACTGGGCTTGAATTCCTAGTTGCAGCCTTGCAAGCCTATGTCTTTAGTATTCTAACATGTATGTATCTTCATGATGCACTACATTTACATTAATTCATGACTAAATTATATAATTAACGAAAGGAAAATAAAATGGAAATGGATGCCGCAAAATTAATAGGAGCAGGTCTAGCAGTTATAGCGCTAGCCGGTGTGGGAGTTGGAATTGGTAATATCTTTGCTTCTTTAGTTACTGCTGTTGGTCGAAATCCAGCTGCAAAAAATGAAGTTTTTGGTATAGCTATTCTAGGTTTTGCTTTAACTGAAGCCGTTGCTTTGTTTGCGCTTGTTATTGCACTTTTGTTATTATTTACATTCTAAATAATAAATTTTTTTGCCTGTAGCACAATAAGCTATAGGCAAAATATATTTTAGAAAATTAAAAATGTTATATTTTACAAAATTATTTTTAACTTCAATATTTATTATTAATGTTGAAACTGGTATTGCTTCAGAAGCAAAAACAGGTCTTCCCCAATTAGATCTTAACACTTATCCATCTTTAATGTTTTGGTCAATTATTTCTCTTATACTTGGTTTTGTCTTGATGAAATATTTGGTAACTCCAAATATAAAATCAATCTTAAACTCTAGAGAAACCTCTATACAAAATGATTTAGTTAAAGCAAAAACTTCAAATCAAGAATCTGAAAAAATCAGACAATCAATTATAAAAAGTCAGGAAGATATTAAATCAAAGTCACAAAAAATTATTTCTGACGCCATATTGGAGTCAAAACAAAGTATTGAAAAAAAAGAAAAAGAGATTTCTGCAAAATTAGAATTGAAGGTTTCTGAAGCAGAAAAGAGAATAATTGATACACAAAATACTGTTATTAACGATGTTATTAATGTTGCTGAAGAAATAACAGCTGATGTAGTCAGAAAATTTACAGATATAAAATATGATAAAAGCAATGTCAAAAAAGCAATAAAGCTTGCTTCGAATAATGTATTGATGGAGAAATAAAGTGTACCTTGATGAAACCGCTTGGGTTGCAATAGCATTTATTATATTCATTGCCTTAGTTTGGAAAAAAGCAAGTAAGGCAATAGTGTCCATATTAGATGATAGATCCTTATTAATACAGAATGAGTTACAGGAAGCTAAATCTCTTAAAGAAGAGGCTTTAGAAGAGCTTAGAAAATCTTTACAATCCCAAAAAAAAAGTTTCAGAAGAAGCCGAAAATATAATCCGTGAAGCAAAAGAGACAGCAAAAAAGATACAAGAAGAAGCCTATTCCAAATCTTCAGATGTTATAAAAAGAAAAGAGGATCAGGCTAAACAAAAAATTATCTCGTTAGAAACTGATGCAATTAAAAATATAAAAAAAATAACTGGTAACGTTATAATCGAATCCTCAAAAATATATATAGAATCTAATATTGATAAAAAAGAAAACGTAAATTTAATAACTAAATCATCTAATGAAATTAAACCTTCCTTGTTAGTTTAATCATCTTAGCCCCAGATAAACTTGTCCGCCATTAGGTATCTTTAAATCAAAAATTGTTTCTCTATCGACTATTTTACTACCCTTTAATAAAAACTGGGAATATGAAAAATCATCTCTCTCATATTCCTTATTGTTCAAATCAGTTGAAACAATTGAGATATTTACAGGAACGAGGTCTTCAATTTTAGTGTCTTTTCTAATAGCCCTGACATTAACTGAAATTTCCATTTCAATGATATCATCATCTTTGGTACAATATGCATTTATGCCTCTAAAACCAATATAAACAGGCAATTTATTTTCAGATTTGACGATAATTTCAGCAGCATTCTTGGGTGATATTACTTTTGGACAATCAACAAAATCTTTTTTAAAAGATGTGCAACCATTTAGAACTAAAAACAAAAAAAGAAAAGAGTATTTAACCATTAATAATTACCTATTATCATAAAAAAGTTTGTAACAAGATTAATCTTTATTGACGTAATCAATGTAATACATCAAAAGTAAATTATGAAGAAACAAAAAATAAATTTATATTTAGCTTCCCCTAGAGGTTTTTGTGCTGGTGTTGATAGAGCAGTAAAAATAGTAGAAGAGTCTATTAAAAAATTTGGAGCCCCAGTTTACGTCAGACATGAGATAGTTCATAATAAGGACGTTGTGAATTCGTTAGCACGAATTGGAGCTATTTTTGTAGATGAGGTTAAAGAAGCTCCAATAGATCGACCTATAATATTCTCTGCACACGGTGTTGCTAAATCTGTTGTTAATGAAGCTAAAAAAAGAAAAATGATATCTATTGATGCTACCTGTCCGTTAGTTACTAAAGTTCATAATGAAACAATACGTCATTATAATATAGGTAGACACGTTTTATTAATAGGTCACAAAAATCATGTTGAAGTGATAGGTACTATGGGACAAGTGCCTGAGGATAGTATTACATTAATTGAAACTGAAGAAGATGCTCATAAAGTAAAAGTTTCTGATCCAGATAATTTAGCTTTTGCTACACAAACGACTTTATCATTAGATGATACTAGCAAAATTTTAAACATATTAAAAAATAGGTTTCCTAATATTAAGGGACCAAGCTCTGAAGATATATGTTACGCAACTACAAATAGACAGTTGGCTGTTAAATCAATGTCAAAAATATGTGATTATATTTTAGTAATAGGAGCAGAAAACTCTTCAAACTCAGTTCGCTTAGTAGAAGTGGCATTGTCACATGGTGTTCAAAGAGCTATTTTGATTCCTAATGAAGAGAAATTAGATATGTTTCTAAATAATTTTAATCCAAAAAAATATCCTAATATTGGATTGACAGCAGGTGCTTCCGCCCCTGAAACTTTAGTCCAAGTTTTAATATCAAAACTAAAAAAAGATTTTGACGTTAATTTCATAGATCATGAAGTCACAAAAGAAGATGTAAAATTTAATTTACCAAAAATGTTAAGATGAGAAATTAGGACACAAAATTGGCAGTTTATACTAATTTAAATGATGAACAAATATCTGATTTTTTGAAACAATATAGAATTGGTAATTTACTCTCATTTACTGGAATTACGGAAGGAATAGAAAATAGTAATTTTCATTTAAAAACTACCAGCGGTGAATTTATACTTACAATTTTTGAAAAAAGAGTAAGCAAAAAAGATTTACCATTTTTTATAAATGTAATGAATCATCTTAGTAAAAAAAAGTTTTTTTGTCCAAAACCAATTTGTGATGCAAAAGATAATTATCTTCAGGAAATACGTGGAAAACCTGCAATCATTGTAAACTATTTACAAGGAAAATCTAAAACTAAAATAACAATAGAAGACTGTTACAAAGTCGGATCTAAAATAGGCTTAATGCATATAAAAACTAGAGATTTCTCTTCTGAAAGGGAAAATTCTCTTTCAATAAATGGATGTCAAAGTCTTATTAAAAAATGTTATGTTTCAATTCCTAATAATATTTTAAATAAAATTGAACCTAACATTTTAAAAGAGATACAAAATTCATTTAATTACTGTGTAAAGTTTTGGCCATATAATTTACCTAAAGGTTTTATTCACGCAGACATTTTTCCCGATAATGTTTTTTTTCATGAAAATAAATTATCAGGCATAATAGATTTTTACTTTTCTTGTACTGACATTTTATCTTATGATTTAGCTATAGCCATAAATGCTTGGTGTTTTGATCAAGAAAAAATTTTCAACCAAAAAAAATATCAATCCTTACTTGATGGATACAACTCTCAAAGAAAATTAAGTAGTGATGAAATTTTTTATTTGCCTCTTTTGTCTAAAGTTGCATCTATGAGGTTTTTACTTACAAGATTATATGACTGGGTACACACTCCAAAAGATGCAGATGTTCTTCCTAAAAATCCTGCAGAATATATAAATAAGTTAAAACACTTTAGAGAAGTAGTCGAAAAAGTAAATTATCACGAAACTGACCAGCTATGAATGAGGTAACAATTTACACAGATGGCGCGTGCTCAGGTAACCCAGGTAAAGGTGGATGGGGTGCTATATTAATATACGCTAAAGAAAAAAAGTATATGTCAGGATCAAAACAATTAACAACAAATAATCAAATGGAATTAACTGCTACTATTGAAGCCCTTAAAGCAATTTTAAAGCCTAGCAATATAGCTTTATATACTGACTCGCAATATGTAAAAAATGGCATAACTTCTTGGATTTTTAATTGGAAAAAAAATGGATGGAAGACAGCAAATAAGAAACCCGTTGCTAACAAAGATTTGTGGATAGAGTTAGAAAAGTATGTTGATTTTCACTCAGTAAATTGGTTTTGGGTTAAAGGTCATTCGGGAGATCACTTTAACGAAATAGCAGATGAATTAGCGGTTAAAGCTATGAACGAGAGATCATAGGAGATTACAAATGTTTTAACATATTCTCGGCTGAGGAAACTTCAAAAGCCCCTATCTCTTCAACAAATAGTTTAGATATAATATTATTTTCAACGACCATAGAAAATCTTCTTGACCTTCGTCCCATAACTTTTCCAAAGTCCATGTCTAGTCCTAAAGATTCTGAGATTGAACAATCTGTGTCTGCAAGCATATCTATTTTTCCGACTACACTATTTGCTTCACCCCAGGCGCACATAACATGCGGATCGTTAACTGCCATACATGCAACTACAGATACGTGTTTTTCTATAATCTTTTCATAATTCTTAATATAACTAGGTAAATGTTTAGCGGAACAAGTAGGAGTAAAAGCACCAGGTAATGCAAAAAGAACTACTTTTTTGGATTTAAAATATTCTTCAGTACTAATATGCTTGACACCTTCATGATCTTTCAAAAGAAAAGTACCAGACGGGAAACTATCTCCTACACCTATTGACATATAAACTCCTTAATTTTAATAAATTCATACAATAAACAAATATAAATTATTTTAAACAGATTTATTTAGCTGTATCCAAATATTCTTTAATCACTTTAATGGTTAAAATTTCAGGAAAAATTTTACCATTGGGTATTATAGGACTATATATCTCGTTAAAGGGTATCCCATAGCGCCCTTTGAAAGCTAAAAATTGCTTGATTTTTTCATTTGGCTTTGTCCAATCTAATCGTAAAATTATAACATTATTTTTCTTAAATAGTTCTGAAACTTCTTTGGTATCAATAACAAAAATTTTATTTACCTTACACGTTAAACACCAATCAGCGGTAATATCTATAAAAACAGTTTTACCTTCTTTTACCAATTGGTTAGGCAAGCTAATATTACCACCTATATTCCAATTAATTATTGATTTATCAGAGATATTTGTTTCAGTAAATTTGTTAGTATTACTTTGTAATTCCACTAAAACGTTAATCAACCATAGAGAGGTTATTAAAAGTAAAAGAGCCATTAGTTTTTTGAAAATTATTAACCAATTACCAGGCTTTGGGATAAATGATATCATCCTTGGAAATAAGCCAAATAAAATCAATGGTAAAGACAAGCCAAATCCCATTATTAAAAGGACAGAATAAATTTCAAATGTGCTCCCTGAAAGAGCAAAACCAATAGCTGTTCCTACTAGGGGGGCTGTACAAGGCGTTGCCAAGAAAGTTAAAAACATTCCTGTTAAGAAATCACCAAAAAAACCTTCTCTTTTGTAAGACAAAATTGACAAAAGTTTTGCAGGTAGAAAATAATGGAATATACCTAATAGATTTAAGGCAAAAAAAGATGTTAATATAATCATAAATATAAGGAAATATGGATTTTGAAATTGTATGCCCCAACCAACAAGATTGCCAGAAGCTTTGATGAAATACGTTATTGTCGCTAATAAAAAAAATGTAGTCAGAATTCCAAATATATTAAAAAATAATTTCTTATTATAAACTGTTCTACTCTTAGAACTTAGACTCACAAGTTGTATCATTTTAAGCGACAATACAGGTAAAACACATGGCATAAAATTTAATATAAACCCACCTATGAAGGCTATAAGTAAAATTTGAAAACCTAGAGGATTATCAATATTGTTTAAAACATTATTTGTTTTTAATGTTGTCAAGTTCTTAATGGATGCTTGATAGCTATAATTATTAGTAAGAAAAGTAAATTTCAAACCAGTAAAATTATATTTATTTTTGTTAGTAAGGTTTATCGATAAATTTAATAAATTTTTTTTCAAAGAGTAGTATGGCTTTGAATAAATATTCCCTTTACTATCCTCAATAATGATATCATATGGTTTTATATTTAAGTTATTTTCGAAAGTTATATTTAATTTATTCTCTTCAAAATTAGACGATATTAACTTTAAGTTTTGTTCTGCTAATCTTGGTACTTGATTTTTATACTTAATTATTTCTTCTAATTGTATTTTACTTTCATTATCAAGATTGAGTTCATTTAAATTAAATTTATGAGTTACTGGGACACAAATATCTGAGCAAACCTGAGCATTCAATTCCAGAAAACCTGACATAATTTGTTCCTGTTGTTCCAGTATAATTTCTAAAGGGAAAATAACTTTTTTTTCATAACCGAATGTTTCTATACCAAAAAAATCAAATCTTTTCGGATTTGGATATAGGAGTTTTGCTAATTTAATATTATGGGCATTGTTAAAGTTTATTTCAGGGGGTAAACCTGCATCTCCTGGATTTCGCCAATATATTTTCCATTTTGGTAAAAGATTAACTTTTAAGCCAAGTAAAATTTCAGACGGGTTACTTTTAGATTTTTTTCCAAACAAAAGTTTGAAATCAACAAAGTTGTAATTTTCATTAATTTCTAAAGTTTTGTTTGAGGATAAAAAATTTGAAAAACATTTGTTAATATTTAAAAAGTTAACAAATAATAAACAAAAAAAGATTAATACAATTTTATGATATTTCAAACTCACTACATTATTGTACATTATTTCTTTTCGGTTATTATTATGTTTATTTATAATATATTGGAATACCATATATGGATCAAGAATTGATAGGTAAACTTTTGATCGCATCTCCAGGACTTGAAGATGTAAGATTTCAAAATTCAGTTATACTAGTCTGCGAACATACTAATGAAGTTACTATGGGTTTGATTTTAAATAAACCTCTATATAATTTTGATACTTCCCAATTCTTAAAAAAGATGAAAATAAATAATGATCTTAAAATAAAATCCAATCCAACTTTTTTTGGAGGCCCTGTGCACCTAAATCAAGGTTTTATTATACACTCTAATGAAAAAAAATATCCAACTTCAGAATATATTCTTGAAGGTGTCATGATTACGAGCTCTGAGGAAATTTTAGAAGATATTTCAAAAAATCAATCACCACAAAATGCTAAAATTTTTCTAGGTTGTGCAGTATGGGATAAAGGACAACTAAATAATGAATTGCTTGAAAATTCTTGGATTATTACAAATTCTTCAAAGGAATTAATATTCCACAATGATTTAGAAATATCTTTATGGAAAGACTCACTCACAAAGATAGGGATTGATCCTAAAAAGCTTGTATCATACTCAGGGAGCGCCTGAACAATCTAATTAAGCAGATTATTGACGTTTAATTTCTTCAATGACGATGCATCTGGACCTATTACCGATAATACTGGATTAGCTGAAGCAAATAATTTTTCTATTACATCATAGATAGAAGTAATAGAGATATTTTCTATTTTTTTTATTACTTCATTAGTTTCTATGAGTTTACCAAAATTAATCATACTTTTTGCGTGATATTCAGCCCTTGCACCATTACTTTCTTGCCCCATAATAAAGCCTGAACGCATTTGAGCTTTTGCTCTGGTTAATTCATCATTAGAAATAGAGTTTTTAATATTTTTCCATTCGTTTAAACTCGCTTCAAGTAATTCATTTAAATCATTTGGTGAAGTGCCCGCATAAAATCCAAACACTCCTGAGGAATTTTGCATTTGTGTAAATGAGAAAATAGAATAACATAAACCTCTTTTTTCTCTTATTTCTTGGAACAACCTTGATGACATGCCACCACCTAGTATAATAGCGAGTGCGCGTAACGAATAACGATCAAAATCAGTATTTTTAAGACCCTCAATACCAAAAACTAATTGTGTTTGCTCTAAATCTCTATCTTCTCCACAAAAACCAGAATTCCATTTTGATAATTTTTTCTTGCATTTAAAACTATTTTTTATATTTGAAAATTTTTCTTCAACAGTTTTAAAAAACCAATCTCTATCTAAATTACCAGATGAGGCAATAACCATGTTATCTGATGCATAATTGGCTTTCAAAAATGATTTTAAATCACATTGTTGAAAATTACTTACGGTCTCTTTAGTTCCAAGAATTGGCCTGCCTATAGATTGATTTTTAAAAGCTGTTGAAGTAAAATTTTCAAATACCTTATCATCTGGTGCATCGTTTGACTGACCTATTTCCGAAATAATAACACCACGTTCCCTTTCAATTTCCTCTCTTGGAAAAGTAGAGTTTTTAATTATGTCAGATAAAATATCAATACCAAGATTTGTGTCTTCTTTTAAAACTTTTAAATAATACGCTGTGATCTCTTTACTTGTGTATGCATTTATATCGCCACCAACATCTTCTATTTCCCTAGCTATTTTTTCTGCATTTCTATTTTCAGTTCCTTTAAATGCCATATGTTCTAGCATATGTGCTATTCCACATTCATCCTTTGCTTCTTGCGAACTTCCAGATCCAATATAAACTCCAACTGAAGTACTATTAACATCCATCTGATCATGCAATAATGTAAGACCACAATCTAAGATTTTGAATTCTACATTCATCAGTTTCTCATATTAGATTTAATAAAATTTTGAACATCATTTATGCTTGGATCCATTATATTAAAATATTCTTTACTGCTCATTATATTTTCCAAATAAAAAGGTTTTTTTGGCATTACATTTATACTTTTACTAATTATCTCTGGAAACTTAGCCGGATGAGCACATGCAATTGAAATTACAGACATATCTTTTGATATAATATTGTTATCAAGTGACTTTTGAGCTGCTCCATATCCAATTGCACTATGAGGGTCAAGAATGTAATTATAGTCTGTATAAACCTTGTTTATTATCTCTAAAGTTTCTTCGTCTGAAATCATATATGCAGAAAATAAATTATTAATTTTTTCAAGTTGATTTTTTGTGATTTCAAAATTACCGTTATTTTTAAATTCTTTCATTTGTTGCTTAACTTTATCTGTATCTCTTTCGTTTATCTCGTATAAAAGCCTTTCAAAATTACTAGAGACTTGTATATCCATACTTGGACTATAGGAAGGAAGCACATTTTTTCTCTCCATTAATCCATTTTTGAAAAACCTTGTTAATATATCGTTCTGATTTGATCCACATATTAATTTTGATATAGGCAAACCAATTTTTTTGGCCATCCATCCTGCTAATATATTCCCAAAATTACCTGTAGGAACTGAGAATGCAATCTCTTTATCTGGCACACCTATTTTTAAAGCAGAGTAAAAATAATATACAATTTGAGGTAAAAGTCTTACCCAGTTTATAGAGTTTATAGCTGACAATGAAGTTTCATCTTTAAATTTCAAGTCTTCAAAACAATCTTTCACTATTTCCTGACACCCATCGAAATCTGTTTTAACCGATAAAGCGTAAGCTCCTCTTTCATTAATCCAAGTCATCTGCTTTTGTTGAACACTTGAAACTCTTTTATGTGGGAAGAGTATAAAGATATCTATATTTTCTTTTCCCTTAAAAGCCTCTAAAGCAGCAGATCCTGTATCACCACTAGTCGCTCCCAAAATTACACCCTTTTGAGCTCTTTTGTTTAGTGCTTGATTAAAAGCTCTAGCTAAAAACTGCATGGCATAGTCTTTAAAAGCTAAGGTCGGTCCGTGGAACAATTCAAGCACGTGTAAGTTCTTATTAAGTTGATATAAGGGTGCAACATCTTTGTTGAATACAGAGTAGGTGTCTTTGGAGATATTTAATAATTCGTTTTCACTTAAACAAGGTTCTACGAAAGGTCTTATAATTTTTGCTGATAATTCCGCATAATTTAAATGCCTCATTTCATTTAAATCAGAATGACTAAATTGCGGCCATTCTTCCGGCATGAACAAACCTCCATCCCTAGCTAAACCAGACAAAAGAACGTCTTCATAAGAAAGGGATGATTCTCCACCTCTTGTACTTGAATATTTAATCGAATTACTCATTGTTGTCTTTCTTTTTGAAACTTAATCTACCAGAAGACACGTGATATGAGAAATATACAAATAACAAAGACAAAGCCAAGCCATACCAGGTTACAGCATATGATAGGTGTTGATTCCTTAATTTTGGTTTACCTGTAACTCCTATTGGAAGAGTTAGCTTTTCTCCTTGTCGAAGAGCATCTATATAATAATTATTTATTACTTGATTTGAAGTTAAGTTTAAAAAGTTAATAATTTCATTTGGCTTTATTGTAAACCAAAAACCATTATTGCCGTCATTTTCAGGAACGAAGTAACCTTTTTTTTGTGGGTATCTTATTATTCCTTTCAAAACAATTTGTCCCTCAACTAAACTAAACTTTCTCTTTTTAGGATTTCTGTAGCTTTCAGATACCCAACCTCTATTTATTAAAATTACTTTATTATTATTAAGGTTAAATGGAGTTATTACATGAAATCCAGCATTACCCTCATAAGTTTTGCCAGTAATATAAACTTCGTCTTTATGTAAAAATGATCCTGAAAGCTCTACGGATTTAAATTCATTAATATTTGAAAGATCTAATTTAGATGGATTCTTAATTGGATTAGACTGACTTTGTGTAATGTATCTTTGTATTAATGCCTCTTTCCAGAATAATCTTTTAACCTGCCAAGTGCCAAAGCTGAACAAAAGAGCAAAGATTAATATAGAAAATATTGTTGGCCAAAGTAGAGGCCTAAAGTAAATATTCATTAGTTGTATGTAATCTCCAAATTTTTGATAAGTTTAATACACTTATCAACCACCCCACCAGTATATACACACAAATAAAAACAACCAAACCACGTCAACAAAATGCCAATACCATGCAGCTGCTTCGAAACCAAAGTGGTGCTCAGAAGAAAAATGACCTTTCAAACCTCTAAACAAACATACAGTTAAAAAAATTGTACCAACTAAAACATGAAATCCGTGGAATCCTGTTGCCATATAAAAAGTTGATGCATAAATTCCATCAGTAAACGCAAATGTAGCGTGTTGATATTCATAAGCTTGAACGGCTGTAAAAATTGCACCTAGTATTATCGTAAGAACAAGACCCCTTATAAAATCTTTTCTATTGTTATGCTGTAAAGCATGATGAGACCAGGTTACAGTACAACCTGATAGAAGAAGAATTAAAGTATTGATTAGTGGTAAATCAAAAGGATCGAGAGCTACTATGTCAGCTGGAGGCCAAACACCTGTGTCAGGGTATAAACTGGAATCAAAGAAAGCCCAAAAAAATGCCACAAAGAACATTACCTCAGAACAGATGAAAAAAATCATACCATATCTCATACCTATTTGTACAATTGGTGTGTGATGTCCTTGATATTCAGCCTCTCTAACCACATCTCTCCACCAATAAAACATGGTTGCTATTACCATAAACAAGCCAGCTCCTAACACATAAATTGAATATGGATATTCATGCATAAACAGAGTAAGACCCAAGAACAAAGTAAAACCAGCTGCTGACCCTAGTGCAGGCCATGGACTTGGTTCAACTAAATGATATTGATGCTTTTGATCACCGCTCATTAAATCCTCCTAATCTATTTTTATATAGTTAAACTTATAATTTCAACACCTAAGTTTCTGCATTGAAAAATGTATAAGATAAGGTAATTTCTTCCAAATTCTTAGTGTTGTCATCATCATCTATACTTGGATCAACATAAAATGATACAGGCATCCTAACTTCTTCTCCTGGCTGCAGTGTTTGTTTTACAAAACAAAAACAATCAACTTTCATAAAGATACTACCCGCTTTAGGTGGAGATACATTAAAAACAGCAGTACCTGTGGTTGCTTTATCAGATAAGTTTTTAGCTGTATAATAAATTACTTCTTGTACACCTGGTTGAACTATAATCTCTTTTTTAGGAGCTGAAAATTCCCAATTCAAATCTGAAGATATATTTGAATCAAACCTTATTTGAATATTTTTGTATTGACCGCTTGATCCTGGCGCTAAAGACGCCCTTTGTACTGTTCCTGCATAACCAGTTACCCTACAAAACAAATCATATAAAGGAACTGATGCAAAAGATAAGCCAAGCATAAAAACGGCAATCAGAAGTGTCCATATAAGAAAG
>QBYJ01000013.1 GCA_003282885.1 SAR116 cluster bacterium AG-325-F22 | reverse complement strand
TTTAAAAGATCTATCTCTTTTGAGAGATTTAATCATTATGACGAATTAAGTGATCAGTTGAGAAACGGAAGATTAAATGATGGATATCAAGTAACAAATGAACACTATAAAATTGCCCTTAAAAAACTAAATATTTTAAAACATGAGACAGATTTAATTTTTAACGATATTGATATGATTATCACTCCAAGTGCTCCTGGTGAAGCTCTTGAAGGTCTCGGGTATACAGGCTCGCCGATGTTTAATACTACATGGTCCCTGAATGGTAACCCTTGTGTTACCTTACCTTTATTTAAGGGAGATAAAGAACTGCCAATTGGCTGCCAGCTAGTCACAAAATTTGGAAATGATAACCAACTTTTAGATTATGCTAATACTATTATGAATACCTACTTAAAGTGAGATACCACTAAAAGCTCTGGCAGTGTTAAAGCTAATGCAGGAAATAAAAGTACAATAATTAAAACGCACGTATCAGAAATACAAAAGGGGAATGAGCCTTTTATAACTGTAGTAACTGGTAAACCAGTGACGCCACTTACAGCAAACAAATTTAAACCAACTGGAGGAATTACACTACCAATCTCTATACAAAGAGCAGTTAGTATTCCGAGATGGATCGGGTCTACACCAAGTGCTAATGCTACAGGAAAGTAAATAGGAACAGTTAATACCAAAATAGCTACGCCCGTTAAAAACATTGATAAAAATAACAAAGATCCCATCAAAGCAAATAAAAAGCCTAAACGAGTTAATCCTAGTTCGCCAGCCCATTCTGCAATCATTTGCGGCCAACCCATATTGGCAAGATAAAATTGGAAAATACCCACACAACCTAATAAAAAGAAAACAACTGCTGTTAAGTTCATTGTTCTAAGAGTTGTGGGCATTAACTCTTTAACAAATGTTTTGCGTTTAAAAATTAATCCATAAAAAAGAGCATAACTAGCCGCTGCTGCTCCCGCTTCTGTAGGAGTAAACAAGCCGCCATATAAACCTCCAAGAATAATTACTGGCATTAGTAGAGCAGGAACAGCATCCTTAAATGAACGCCATACCTCACATAAATCAAATTTACCTCTTGGTAATTTTATAAACAGGGAGACACTTACTATAATTACTGCGTCACTAATAGCGAGCATTATACCAGGAATAATACCAGCAAAAAACAAATCAACTATAGACATTTCCGTAATTACTCCAAATAAAATAAGAGTAATACTTGGAGGTATTAGAAGAGCAATGCCACCAGCCGAAGCTATTACACCTGCTGCCATCCATTTAGGATAGCCTCTTTTGATCAACTCAGGGTATGCAATAACACTCATTGCAGCTGCCATAGCAGTTGACGAACCTGAGATAGCTCCAAATAAAACAGCTGCAAGTAAAGTAGCATAGGCAAATCCACCAGGAACCCATCCTACAACTGAATCAGCAAATCTAAACAGACCGGCTACTAGTCCTGTTTTTTCCATTAAAAACCCAGCAAAAATAAAAAATGGTATTGCGACTAATGTATATTTTGTAAGAAAACTAAAAAAAGCTTCAAATAGTGTGCTGTATGTTAAAAAGTCATCAAATAAAACTAGAAGTGCTGTAGCGCCAGCAAGGGCAATTCCAATTGGAGCACCTGCAAATAAAAGGGTAAATAAAGATCCACCAAGAGCCCACATTATAAATTTCCTACTTTAAATATATTATACATCGGTTGCAGCTTCGACTGTAGCCGTAAAATGATCACCCTTGATGTAACTATGCACATCTTCAATAAATTGTAGAAGGGCAACTAGAGACATTAGTCCCATTCCAATAGCTAATATGAAGTAAAATGGCCACATATAAAAAAATAAACTCTCAGTTCTTTCTCCAATTTGAATAGAGTACTCAATTGTTGAATAAGCCGTGTAAGTTAAAGATCCGGTAAAAACTGAGACAAACATGGAGATAAAAATCTTACAAAAGCCTACAGTTCGATGGAACCCTTTAGTATTTAATAATTGTAGAACAGCAGTCATAACTAAATGGCTCCTGTTGATTTGAGTAACGCATATATAAAATGCAACCGAAGAAACCATCATATAAATCACAGCATCCTGGCCCCACTCAAAAACAACACCAAAAACGTATCTTCTAATAATTTCAGCTAATGCAAATAGTGTAACAGCTATCATTAAAGTTGCAGAACATCTTCCCAAAATAGAAGTTATCAAGTCTTGTATTTTATGAGAAATGTTATAAAAGCTGTGCATAATAAAAATTCAAATCAAGAAGGCCTGACAAAGTCAGACCTTCTTTGATATATTATTTTCTAGACTTTTTCTTATATAGAGCAGTTCCCTTTGCAAATTTAGCAAAATCTGAGGCAAACGCTGTACAGTCAGTTTTTTCTAGATTACTTGAACCCATAGGATTAGCTGCAACTAATGCTTTAGCTTCAGCTGTAAACTGGTCAACCATTTTATCACCTGTAGCATCAACTTTAGTTTTAATCCATTCATTTGTAGCACCACCTTCTTTTTTCTGCAATACGCCAGCTTCAGCAGGACTCATCACATAAATACCAGGGGCACTTTTGTCAGTAACCTTAAACTTATCAACCAATCTCTTATCATTACAAAAGTTAATCGCCTTTTGATATGGTATGAAGTCATTCATAATGATATCAGTTAGAGCTGCTTGTTGCTTTTTATCAAGTGTGGACCACCATTTGTTTGATGCACCCATCCAGTAGTAGTCACCTACAATTCCGTTGATACCTGCAACTGTAAAGTAAGGGGCTTGCTCCTTAGTGGCATTAAATCCACCTAAACTAGTTAACAATCCGTCAATAACCCCTGTTTGCAGAGCAGGTGGAACGTCACCAAAAGCCATTGTGGTCGGATTAGCACCTAATGCACCTAACAAAGCATTTTCAGCCGGACCCATACTTCTTACTTTCTTTCCAGCAAAGTCACTAGGGACTAACATTCTACTTTTTACAGCACCAGCACCCATATACATACTTAGGTGTCCTGAACCAAAAATTGTTATTCCATGCTTGTCATTAAAAACCTTTTTGAGTTGTGCAAAAGTTTTTGTTCCGTCCAAACCATTTATTGCACCAGGTGTTGTTAACTTTCCTGCACCAACAATTGTGTTAGCATATGGCTCTACACTAGAGGTTTTTCCAAACTGACCTGTCATCATCTCTAGGTTACCTTTGGTTAAGGCCTGTGTTCCCTTAGGAACATTATATAAAGACTTAGCCCAATAAATTTGAACTTTACTTCCAGGAATTTTTTTCTCAACCTGCTCGGCAAAAAACATCTCCGCAATCGCAGCAGGGTGGGGAGGACCAGAGTGGTCTGAGGCCCAACGCATCTTAATAGGTTTAACCGCATGTCCGTCTGCAATAGCTAGGTTAGTGCCCGCTGCAAACGTAAGAGCTACAGCACTAACTGCGCCCAAAAGTGATAATTTAGTAAATTTCATTAAAATTTCCTCCAAATATTTAGAATCACAAACTATAGCTTTATAAGAATTAGGTAAACCCCTAATTGCGATGAAATAGAAGAAATTGATTAATATGTTATGTAATTTTAACTATATTATGCCTTTATTTTTAAAATTACTTATTTGTTCTTTATTAAAACCAATTTCCTCAAGTACATCATGCGTGTCATCACCGAGTTCTGGAGCAGTTTTATCACGAAAATTGCTATCTGACACATGAACTGGGGTTTTCAATAAACTTATATCTTCTCCACGTTTAGTTTTTAGATGTTGTATATTTTTTCTATCTTGTAAAAATGGATTTTCAAGAGATTCTTTTAAATCTAAGATTGGCGCTGCTGGCACTATTCCACCAAATTCCTTCAACCAATCTGATGTGTTTTTTTTCATTAATTCATTATCTAGAATTTTAGTAATTTCGTCTCGGTTTTCTTGTCTACAAGCAAAGTTTTCAAATCTTTGGTCTTTACTTAAATCTTCTCTACCAATTTTTTTACACAATATTGGCCAAAAACTCTCCTTATTACACATTAAAAAAATCCAGCCATCTTTTGTTTTATATAATTGACACGGAACTAAAATTGGATGAGCTGATCTATCCAATCTTTCACTTTTAAAATCCGTATTCAATGTCCATGCAGCCATGTAGCTTTGATTAAACATGGCTGTGTCAAACAAGTTTACATCTACGTCTCTTCCCAAACCGTGAGATTTTGCTGACAAAACAGCACTGACTAAACCGAAAGACATTGTAAGTCCTGACATATAATCTACAATTGAAAGTCCAAATCTTGCTGGTGGTCCACTTGGCTCACCTGTTAATGAAAAATAGCCTGCTTCAGCCTGCATCAAGTAATCATATCCAGGCCAATTTTTTCTAGGACCTTCTCTTCCATATGCTGAACAATGTGCAGCAACAATAGCTTTATTAAATGGCTTAAGTTGTTCATAAGTTATTCCAAGTTTTTCTGGAACATCACCTCTTAAATTATTACAAACAGCATCAGCATTTTCCACTAATTTCTGGAGTATAATTTTACCTTCCTTGGTTAATATATCCAAGGTTATGCTTCTTTTATTTCTGTTAAGTGCTTGAAAAAAGATACTGGACGCAGAATTCTTATTGTCCCCATCTATGAAATAAGGGCCAATATCTCTCAAATAATCTCCGCTAGTTCCTGCTGGCTCAACTTTAATAACGTCTGCACCCATATCCGCTAAATATTGTGTTCCAAATGGACCTGCACCGTACTGTTCAAAGGCAATTACTTTTACGCCAGATAAAGGTAAACTCATTAATATTACTCTCTAATTAGCGGTTTCTTCTATAATTTTGTCTACTACACTATGACCTCGTTTAGCCACAAGGAAAGACCTAACCATATCCATAACGACAACTTTATCCTGATTTTTCCCAATATGTCTAACCTTAACAATACCTTGAGTTGGTCTGGATTTTGATTCTCTTTTGTCTAAGACTTCTGTTTCAGAATATAAAGTATCTCCAACAAATACAGGTGCTGGGATTTTAATTTCTTCCCATCCCAAATTAGCAATAGCTTTTTGACTTGTACCGCTAACACACATTCCAGTTACTAGAGCCAATGTGAAGGCAGAGTTCACTAAATATTTTCCAAATTCTGACTTAGATGCATAATTTGCATCAAAATGTATTGGGTGTGTATTCATTGTTAGGTTGGTAAACCATATATTGTCAGCTTCACTTACTGTTCTACCTGGCCAATGTTCGTAAACATCGCCAACTTGAAAATCTTCAAAATATCTGCCTGGATCTTCTCTATACCTTTGTGGCCCTATTTTTCTAATTCCGTATGTATTGTCATCCATCTAATCCTCCCTTGATATAATCTGTCTAGCTACTGCTAATACAGGTGCGTCAACCATCTTGCCTTGATATTTGAAGGCTCCAGTACCTGCAGTTTTAGCTTCTTCTAAAACACCATTCGCCCATTCTAATTCTTGACTTGTAGGTCTATAAGCATCATGAATTGGTTTAATTTGATCTGGATGAATTGCAAACCGCCCTTTAAATCCCATAGTTTTGACATATTGGGTTTCTTCTCTACAACCATCAGGATCTCTAAAATCTAACCATACACCGTCAAGGGCATCGGCATTGTATAGAGCAGCGGCGTTAATAATTTTACCTCTGCCGTAAGCTAAACTAGCTTTGCCCATGTCCCCACCTGTAGATGCGCAATAATCTGCTGAACCAAATCCAATTCCAGAAAATTCTATATTTGAACAATCCCAACTCTCAACTGTTGCGATACCCCGTGGAGTTTCTATTTGAGGTAATATTAAAATATTAGTTCCGAGGTCTTTTAAAAAAGTTCTACACTCATCGGCAGATTCTATTTTGGGGATGGCTATAGAATAAGGAAGAGTTGATAGAGATTTTAACATCTTTATATCATCTTGATATTCGTCAGTGTCCAAGGCGTTAATTCGTAATAAAAACTTGTCCGGTTGACCATCAAAGTTTCTATTTGCTAAATCAGCAAAATTAGATCTACCAAGGGCTTTTTTATCGTGAGCCAGACCATCTTCTAAGTCAAAAATTACTTTGTCCGCTCCAGATCCTAGAGCTTTAGGTAATCTCTCTATTTTGTCTGTTGGTAAAAATAAAATGCTTCTCAAAGTAAACTCCTGTTTTTTATAGTTTTATATAGAACTAAATTCAGTTCTAATCATTTTGCCATGCTCATCTAATTCAGGCATTTTGTTTACATCTGGTATAAAATTATCATGTATAGCACCAGGGCCTAAAACTTTTACCTTTCCATTTTTTGTATCAATTTCTAAAAAGTTATTTTGTGGATGTTTTTTTAATTGTTCCATATCAGAAATTCTTCCATAAGCAACACTAGCTTCTTCAAGTTTTCTAATTAATTCTTCTCGTTCGAATTTCATAAATTTATCTTGAATAATTTTCTCTGTTAGTTCTCTATTAGCCACTCGATCGGAATTAGTTTTAAAACGATTATCATTTGCCATAAATTCATCATCCAACACTATTTTACACAAATTGGCCCATTCTCTGTCATTTTGGATTGCTATCAATAAAGTTAGCTTGTCCTTACAAGCGTACGCACCATATGGGACAATTATTGGGTGTGTCATACCATTTCTTTTGGGAACTTTTTGATTATAAACATAACCCAAATAAAAAGGGTTCATCCAATCAGCGAGTGAATTAAACATTGATACTGAAATGTGTCTTCCTTTTCCAGTTATACTTCTTTTAATTATTGCTTGCAAAATTGCTTGATATGCGGTCATACCTGCAGAAATATCACAAACTGATGGACCAACTTTTGCTCTTCCATCAAATCCCTCTTTATCTGGTAGACCAGTAATATCAATAACTCCAGTTTCAGCTTGTATTAACATGTCATAGGCTTTTTGATTTTTATAAGGGCCTTCATCTCCAAAACCAGAAATAGAACATGTAATTAAAGAAGGATATTTTAATCTTAATTCTTTTAAATCTAAACCAAGACGTTCAAATGCACCTGGGGCTAAGTTTTGAATTAAAATATCTGATTTAGAAATAATATTTTCAAAAACTGCCATATCTTCTTTATTTTTAAGATCTAAGGCAATAGATTCTTTGCCCCTATTTAACCAAACAAAATAGGCACTATTGCCAAGTGCATTACTATCATAATTCCTGGCAAAATCTCCCTCTGGTCTTTCAACTTTAATTACTCTAGCACCTGCATCAGCTAGTCTACATGATGTGTACGGAGCTGCAACGGCTTGTTCAACTGTTACTACCAGCAAACCCTCTAAATCTTTGGATGAATTTTGTGCAATCATTAACTAACCAAACAATCAACTAGAGAAGCTACTTTATTTTCATTAGGGGCATTTAATATTTTAGAAATTTGATTTGATTTGGTCTCTGAAAGTAAAGAAACTGACTTATTTACAATTTTAGTTTCTAGAATATTATTCTCAATTTTATCTGACAAGTCGTGTTTGTTTTTGACATTACTAGAACCATCCTTAATTGAAATTAAAGATTGAGTGTTGCTTAAATTATCATTGGGTACCACTCTTACTTTATCTCTAATATTATTTAAATTATCATCAAAACAAATTTCATCGCTATATGTATCTAAGTCAGACGTATCTTTGCCATAAATAGACATCGCTGCAGTTAATTTATAAGAAAATTTTGATTCTAAGCCTGTTTTTGGTTCTTCAATATTGCAAACTTTCAACCATGAAGGGTTAGTCTCAATTGCGATTTCCTCTATTGTTTCAGGGTTAAAATTATTTTCTAACTTCATCTCATCCAGTGCCTCTAAGAAAGAGTGCAAGCCGTGACAACATGCATGGAACTTGTATTTAATTTCAGGAAATAAAAAATCTGTGCCTAAATTTTCTATAGCTCTAGGAGGAATTTTTTTATCCCAACCGTGTGTCAAGAAAAAACCCTGCTCACATTCAATACCATTTTCTTTTGATACAAATCCAAGCTTTGACAATTTAGCAGCTTCAATACCATTTGATGCAGCCATTCCGGCATGAAATGGTTTACCCATAGTTCCAAATTGAGATTTTATTCCTGAAGCTCTGGTGGATACTAATCCAAGAGCATTTATTGTTTGATCTTCATTCAAATCTAATAGTTTTGAAGCAACAATTGTTGAACCAAACGAACCACTAGTAGCGGTTTGGTGAAAACCCGCGTTATAATGAGAGTATCCTAAAATATGTCCTATTCTCGTTGAAACCTCCACTCCTGCCATATAGGCAAGTAATATATCTTCAATCGAAGAACCTAATTCTTCTCCTAATGCCAAAGCAGCTGGTAATGCACTGGAAGTTGGATGGCCGACGAAAAGAAAATGCGTGTCATCATAATCTAATGCATGCCCTGTTGCTCCATTAGCTAGAGCTGCTCCTCTGGAGGAAACTTTATGACCAGTAGAAATTACCCTTGCTTGGTTAACACCATTTTCTTCTTTAACCATATCAGAAACAATTTTAGAAACCGGTTCTTTTTTTGCAGCATATGCAACACCACACCAGTCTAATATAGACATTTTTGCAAAAAATCTCATTTCATCGTTAAAACTATCTAATTTACAATTAGAACCATAACTACCAAACAATTTTGTTATAGATACCACATTTTCCTCCTATAATTTTTATTCAAAATGAGCCTCAGCTTGCATGGTCATACCCGAACCTTCAACTGCACCCCAACAAGTAACGCTTCCATCTGTATTTTCTTTAGCGCCAATTATATAGTCGCTATTAGCAAAAACAGGAGCCATGACTTTGTGATTAAAAGAAGTAACAGGTTTACCTTTAAGTTTTTCTGCAGCCCTAAGTAAGAATGTTGCTTGTAGGGGACCATGCACTATTAAATCAGGATAATTTTCTTCATTTTTAGAATATGGATAATCATAATGAATTCTATGCCCAACAAAACCAATTGCCGAATAACGAAATAAAATAGTAGGATGCATAAAAATTGTTTCAGTGAAATCTGCATCTTTTGGTATAACATCTGATACTCCAGACCCTCCCCCAGCCTTAGTTACATCACGATAAACAATATTATGTAATTCATGTAAACGAACTTCGTCATCAACTAAATATTCATATTCTGCAGTTACAAAACATAACTTACCTGTTCGACCTTCTTTTAATTTGATGTCAGCTACTTTAGATTTTTTTATTACCTTATCACCTACTCTTAGAGGGGCTTTTACTTTAATTTGGCTTCCTGCCCACATTCTTCTTGGCAGTGGGACTGGTGGAAGAAAGTCACCACGTGCGGGATGAGAATCTACACCGAGTTCATCATTCTTTTTTAAATTCCAACCTAACATCCAATGTAACCCAGTAGTCGCAGCGTCACCAATTGCAGGATCACCTGGATCAATGTTTAGAGTGGCCCTATACCTTTGTTCAACAATTGGTGTAAGATAATCTGTAACCATTTCTATATTGCCAAGCCATTTATTTAAATGATTGATATCTAATTCTTCATTATTCATTTGCTGAACCTCAAATTTTTTTAAAGTAATATTATTAAAAACTATTTAATATAAAAGATATATTATTATCAATTAATAAAATATCAAAATAAGTGGAATTTCAATATGCCTTCTTTAATTTTACATATCGATGAAAGCTTAAATTATAATTTTAAAAAGTCAGAAATCAAGGTTATTGAAAAACAGATGACAGACATAATTATAAATGATCTCGATGCTAAAGAAGATAATTGTCAAATTATTTGGGTTGAAAGCAAAACCTTTACTTCAAATTATAAACTTTATGGAGAAATGAAATTTAGAGAGAAAAAAAGTAGAACTGTAAATAGTATGAAAAAATGTCTAAAAAAAATAGGTGATATTTTAAAAAATGAATTTAATGTTTTTGTAAGACTTAGGGCGTTTTCTTTTAAAGAGACTTGCATAACCGCTCTAGACTTAAAAGAATAGGTTAATTGTTGAATTAATTTAGAAGGATGAAAAATGAGTGAGGGTGTTGTTTTAACAAGTATAGATAGCAGAGGTATAGCTGAGGTTATCTTAAATCGTCCTGAAAGAAACAATGCTTATAATGAAACTATGATTGACGAGCTAATTAAAAGTTTTACATCTTTATATAATAATAATGATGTTAGAGTAGTTCTTATAAGAGGTAATGGAAAACACTTTCAAGGTGGTGCAGATTTAGAGTGGCTAAAAGAGATTGGTAAATTAAATAAAGAAGAAAATTTAGAGGTGTCTAGAAAAACAGCCTCTGCAATAAAGGGACTTACAGAATTTCCTAAACCTACTATAGCTATGATCCATGGAGGCTGCTTTGGAGGGGGTACAGGTATTGCAGCTGCAGCTGATATTGTTGTTGCTAGCGAAGATGCTATTTTTTCTATTGCTGAAGCAAGATGGGGTGTAATGGCAGGAATCATTATTCCTCATCTAAATAATAGTATAGGTGTCAGAAACCTTAGAAGATACGCGTTAACTTGTGAACGTTTTGATGCTTATGAAGCCAAAAATATTGGTCTGGTCCACCAGATTTGTAAAACAGGAGAGCTGAATGATGCTGTGAAGTCTATTATTGAAAGTTTGTTAATGTGTGCTCCTATTGCACTGGAAATGACAAAAAAGAGAGCATTAATTGAAAGTGGTTTAATATTATCAGACGATAAATTTGAAGAATTAATACTAGAGCATTCTCAAAAGAGAATGACTAGCGAAGCAACTGAGGGATTAAATAGTTTTCTTGAGAAGAGAGTTGCCTCTTGGTATCAAAAAAAATTGATAGGGAAATAAATAATGCCAGCCTTAGTTACTAATTCAAAAATATGGGGTGAAATGTTTGGAACAAGTGAAATGCATTATTTGTTTTCAGATGAAAAAACCACTCAATTGTATTTAGATGTCGAAGCCGCTTTAGCAAGATCACAGTCTAAATTAGGTATTATACCGAGTGAGGCTGGACAAAAAATAAGTGACGCAGCCAAAATAGATATAATTGATTGGGAAAAACTACAAAAGAGGACATCAATTGTTGGCTACCCTATTTTACCTGTAGTAGAGCAATTAAGTGATAATGTAAGTGATGGTTATGGACAATATTGTCACTGGGGCGCTACTACCCAAGATATTATGGATACTGCTGATGTAATTCAAATAAGGGAAGGATTTAAACTACTGTCTTCAGATTTAGATTCTATTTCAAATGCATTAGTTAAAATTATCAATGAGCATATAAAAACCCCAATGGCAGGAAGAACTCACTTACAACACGCCTTACCAGTATCTTTTGGCTATAAGGCATCAACTTGGTTGTCTAGTATTGATAGACATATAAAAAGACTAGAAGAAATTAAGGCACGTGTTTTTAATCTTTCATTCTTCGGTGCTGCTGGAACTCTTGCTTCACTGGGTGAAATTGATGGATTAAAAACTCAATCAGTATTAGCAGACGAATTAAATTTAAATGTGCCTGATGTAAGTTGGCATTCAATTAGAGATAACTTTTGTGAAGTAACTGGTTGGCTTGCTTTGGTAGGAGCTTCGCTAGGTAAAATAGCCTATGACGTAATGTTAATGATGCAAACTGAAACACAGGAAGTTGCTGAACCTTTCCTTCATGGAAGAGGTTCTTCTTCCACAATGCCCCAGAAAAGAAATCCTATTTCTTCAGAGGTAATATTAGCTTGTTCAAAACTACTACGGGAACATCATTCGTCTATGCTTGATGCTATGGTTCTTGACCATGAAAGAGCAACTGGTCAATGGCATGTTGAATGGTATGTATTACCTAACGCCTTTATAATTGCTTCTTCATCTTTTAGTGCCGCTAAATTTCTTTTAGAAGGACTGGAAATTTCTCCACAAAAAATGAAGGAAAATATTGACAAAACCAATGGATTAATTGTTGCAGAAGCTGTTATGATGGCACTCGCCCCTCATCTTGGCAGACAAATTGCTCATGATATAGTTTATGACTGCTGTCGTCACTCTATAAAAAATAATATTGCATTTATTGACTCACTTTTAAAAGACGAAAAAATTTCTAATATTTTTAATAGAGATAATTTGTCAAAAATTGTTGATCCAGCTAATTATCTTGGGGCAGCTCCAGCTATGGCAAGTAGACTTTTAATTAATAGATAAAAGTATTAGGTGTATAATGAACCAATTAATGACAAAAGAGGAACTTAATGATTTTCTAGAAAAAGAGTTTCCTCAAGTTAATAAAAACTTTGAAATTTTAAAAGTAAGCAATAAAAATTTTTCAATGCTTATGCATATTTCCAGTGAACACCTTAGACCAGGAGCCACGGTTTCAGGCCCAACAATGTTTCTACTAGCCGACGTTACTTTTTACTTAGCAACACTCAGTGTAATAGGACCAAAAAGTCTCACTGTCACGACTAATTGTTCAATTAATTTTTTAAGAAAACCCAATGAAAAAAACTTGATTAGTGAAGCTCGTATTTTAAAATTAGGTAAAACTCTAAGTGTAGGAGATGTATTAATATATTCTGAGGATATTGATGAGCCTGTAGCTCATGCGTCATTGACTTACTCAATTCCAAAAGATTAAAATTTAAATTCTTTCTCTATGCCAATTCAAATGATCAGCCATAAAAGTTGAAATGAAAAAGTATGAATGATCATAATTAGGCTGCATTCTAAGATTTAATTTGATACCAGCTTTTCTGCACGCATCCTCTAAAAGCCAAGGTCTTAATCCTTCTTCTAAAAAACTATCTGCTTCCCCTTGATCAACAAGTATTTCAGGAAAACGATAACCATTTTTAATTAAGGCAACACTATCATACATTTGCCAGTCATCTTTATCTAATCCAATGTATTTTTTAAATGCTTCACTTGACCAACTAGCTGTTGAAGGTTCTACGATAGGGGCAAATGCTGAACAACTATTATATTTCTCAGGATTTCTTAAAGCCATTATCATAGCTCCATGCCCGCCCATCGAATGACCAAAGATACTTTGTCTGGACATATCAAAGTCAAAATTATTTTCTACAAGTTTCGGAAGTTCATCATTTAAGTAACTATACATATTATAATTTTTATCATATGGCTCTTGTGTTGCATCTAGGTAAAATCCTGCCCCAGATCCAAACTGCCAATTATCTTTTTCATCTGGCACTTGATCACCTCTTGGACTAGTGTCAGGACAAATAATTACCATGCCTAATTCTGCAGCCTTCTTTCTATATTCACCTTTTTCCATAACGTTTAAATGACTGCAAGTTAATCCAGATAAGTACCATAAAACTGGGGGATTTTTAACTTTTGGGGGAGTAAAGATTGCTAAAGTCATTTTACAATCATTTACAATAGATGCGTGACTGAAGACAAATTGTTTCCCACCAAAAGAAAATGCTTCAAACAATTTTTCCATCAAAAAACAACTACAGATCTAATTGATTCGCCTGCATGCATTAAATCAAAACCTTTATTTATATCCTCTAATTCTAATGTGTGAGTAATCATTGGATCAATATCAATTTTCCCTTGAAGATACCACTCTACAATCCTAGGTACGTCTGTTCTGCCCCTAGCACCTCCAAAAGCAGTACCCTTCCAACTTCTGCCCGTAACTAATTGAAAAGGTCTAGTTTTAATTTCCTGACCTGCTCCTGCAACTCCAATAATAATGCTCTCTCCCCAACCTTTATGCGCGCATTCTAAAGCCTGCCTCATTACATTTACATTTCCAATACATTCAAAAGAATAATCGGCACCACCTCCTGTGAGTTCAACTAAGTGATTTACTAAGTCACCTTCTATCTCCGAAGGGTTTACAAAGTGGGTCATTCCAAATTTTTTACCCCAGGATTCTTTTTTATTATTCATGTCGACGCCAACAATCATGTTGGCGCCTATCATTCTTAAACCTTGGATAACATTGAGACCAATACCGCCTAATCCAAATACGACAGCATTGCAGCCAGCTGTTGCTTTTGCAGTATTCATTACAGCGCCAATACCAGTAGTAACACCACAACCAATATAACAAATTTTATCAAAGGGAGCTTTTTCATTTACCTTAGCAAGTGCAATTTCTGGTACAACAGTATAGTTAGAGAAGGTAGATGTTCCCATATAATGAAGAATAGGTTTTCCACTTATCGAAAATCTACTAGTTCCGTCTGGCATAACTCCCTTACCTTGAGTTACTCTTATAGCCTGACACAAGTTAGTCTTTGGATGTAGACAATACTCACATTCTCTGCATTCAGGTGTATAAAGTGGGATTACGTGGTCACCCTCTTTCAATGAAGTCACACCTTTGCCAATCTCTCTGACAATTCCAGCTCCTTCATGTCCTAAGATTGCTGGGAAAAGCCCTTCTGGGTCATCTCCAGAAAGTGTAAATTCATCCGTATGACATATACCAGTTGCTTTAATCTCGACTAAAACTTCTCCTGGACGAGGACCCTCTAGATCTACGTCCATAATTTCAAGTGGTTTACCTGCCTCAACAGCCACTGCCGCTCTAGTTTTCATTATTTACCCCTTAATAACAATTTAGAAACGATTAATTTATTATGATTTAATATCGATGACTTGCAAGAATTTTTAGTATATAAAATTATTTTCGTAAGATTCTATATATGTAGGAGTAAATCTATGAGTTTTGTTGAAACTGAAATAAATGGACAGATTATAACGATAAGGTTAAATCGTCCTGAAAGATTGAATGCCTTGAGTACTGTTATAAGAACTGGTATGGCGGAAGCATTTAAGAGGTTTCATGAGGATAATGATCTTGAAGTCGCAATCTTGACAGGGACAGGTAGAGGTTTTTGTGCGGGTGAAGACATGAAAGAGTCACTAGATAGAGGTATTCCTGGCTCTCCAAAAGAATTTGTTGAAGAAAATTTGGTAGATCCATTTCAAACTGGAGCGCTAAAAAAACCAGTTATAGCAGCTGTAAATGGTTTTGCTATGGGTGGTGGTTTCATGCTGGTTGAACGAACAGATTTAAGGATAGCTGTAAAAGAAGCTATATTTGAAATGTCAGAGGCCAAGAGGTGGCTTCTTGGTGGTTATAATCATGGTCATTATGGAAATCTACCTCATCCAGTAGCAACAGAAATGGCATTTGGATACAGAATTACAGCAGAAAGAATGCATCAGGTTGGTTTCATTAATCGTCTTGTGGAAGCTAAAGATTTAATGAGTGAAGCATATTCTATGGCTGAACACCTTCTTACACTCCCTCCTGCTGCCAGAGTTAACACACTTTATATGATGAAGCATATGGCACCAAGAATTAGTCCAAACATTGCTGATCTAGCTGAGAAACTTCACCTTCATGGAGATACAGAAGATAGAATGGAGAGCAGACGTGCTTTTGCTGAAAAAAGAAAACCAAACTATAAAGGCTGGCTCAAGCCTGAAGATAGATACAATATGCCCAAACTAGAAGAAAAATAGAGGTTAAGATGAGTGAGATAAATGGCGCTCTTTCAGGCCTTAAAATAGTTGCCTGCTCAACAGCTCAAGCTGGAACAGTACCCTACATGCTTATGGCAGATCTTGGAGCTGAAGTAATTAAGATAGAAACGCCAGGCAAAGGTGATAATAATAGAGGCTCTGGCTATTTAATGGGATCAACTGGATCATTTTTTGAAACGAATAATAGAGGAGTTAAAAGCTTAACGCTTAATCTTAAGTCTGATAAAGGTCAAAAAATACTACATGATTTAGTAAAAGATGCCGATATATTCGGACAAAATTTTAGACCTGGTGTTGCTGAAAAATTAAACTTTGATTATGATACACTTAGTAAAATAAATCCTAAAATTGTATATGCTTCTGTTTCTGCTTATGGACCTGATGCTCCTGATGGACATTTACCTGGAACTGATGCTGTTGGTCAAGCTTTGAGCGGTATAGCCGAAGCTTATTCGATACCAGGTAATAATTTGAGAACAGGTGTAGCTTCAGTTGCTGACGAAAGTTGTGCAATTTTAACATTTGGGGGCATTTTAGCAGCTTATATAAATGCACAGAAAACTGGTAAAGGACAAAAGTTAGAAACGTCTCTGGTTGGAAGTGCTTTTAGACTTCTTGGCTGGACAATGACAACAGCTATGTGGAGTAACAGACCACCAATAACCGGTGCAAGAATCAATGGTACAAGAGAACGCCCAGGAATTGCTGCTTGTTTTAATGACGTTGATGGTAAACCTTTTGCACTTCAACTTGATCCAGATGATTGGCAAGAAGCAATGAAGGAGCTCAATTTTTTTGATGTGCTTCAAAAAGAAAATCTTATTGATCTTGGTCTTGCATTTGAGTCTGATGAAAAGAAAACCCAGATCTTAAGCAAGCTTGCTGAATTATTTTCAACTAACAAAAGAGATCATTGGATTTCAATTTTAAGAAATGCTGACATGATATCTACTCACGTCAATACAATGCTAGAAGCGTCTAATGATCCTAATTTAAAAGAAAATAATTATGTAACTGAAGTATGGTATCCAGAACTCAATAAAAATATGAAAGTGCATGGAACACCATGGAAATTTTCAAAAACTCCTGCAAATATTAAAAGAGCGCCTAAACTTGGAGAGCATAATTCAGAAATTCTTAATAAATTAGGATATTCTGAAAAAGACATCCAAAATTTAATTGAAGATAAAATTATTTGATTTCTTTCATTTCATCAACAAATCTTTTGAAATTTATAACGTAGTGTTTAGAAGAGCGCGTCATGTTATCAATCATATCTTGGCTCAATTCTCTTACTGCTTTAGCTGGTGAACCAACTATTAGTGATCCATCCGGAAATTCTTTGTTTTCGGTTACCAGAGCTCCTGCACCTACAAGACAGTTATTACCAATTTTTGCATTATTGAGAATTGTTGCTCCCATACCAATTAAAGAGTTATTCCCAATAGTACATCCATGAATAATTGCATTATGACCAATCGTACAATTATCACCTATAGTTACAGGACAACTTGGATCAACATGAATTATGGTATTTTCTTGGATATTAGTCTCATTACCAATTTTAATAACATCATTATCTCCTCTTAAAACTGATCCAAACCAAATACCAACGTCTCTGCCTAAAATAACATTTCCAATAATATGTGCATCAGGTGCCACCCAATATAAGTCTTGTTCTGGAAGTTGAGGTTTTTTTTCACCTAAGCTGTAAATTGGCATTTCTTCTCCTTTATCAGAAATCATCATTAAAAGTATATTTACAGTATATACTTTTTTAGAGTTGTTAATATATTTATTGATAAACTTTAAGGATTTTTTATGAGTAATAAAGATAGCATAATAACTAAAATTTCAATTTACCGGTTAGATTTACCCTTAATTAAACCTTACAAATTATCATATAAAACGTTCCATTCTTTTGAACCTCTTTTAATTCACATTATTGATAATGAAGGTAATGAGGGATGGGGAGAACAACATATTTCTCCTGGCTCAAGTAATGAAACAAGAGATGGTGGATGGACATTCTCAAGAATATTATCAAAATTAATTTTGAATAAAACATTTAATGAAGCCAAAGAAATTATTCTATCTCACTCTCATGTAAGTATCGTTGCATCTACTGCCTTACATATTGCAATTGAAATGCTCACAAATCCTAGTATTTTAAGCGGTAAAGATCCTATTAAAATGAAATTGTTAACGGCATTTAATGCAGAAGAAGAAATAGAAATAAGGGATGAATTAGACAAAGTCACTGAACAGGGTTTTACAACAATCAAAATAAAAGTCGGTAGAAATGTGAGTTTAGATCTCAAAAAGATTGATGCTATTCAAAAAAACTTAAATGGAAGAGCTAATCTTAGAATAGATGCTAATCGAGCATATACAAGAGTTGAAGGCTGCAAATTTGTAACAGGTTTGGAACCTAACTTTATAGAATTATTTGAACAACCTTGTGATGCCGACGATTGGGAAGCTAATGCAGCAGTTGCAAAAATATCAAGCGTACCAATTATGTTAGATGAACCTATTTGCAGCATGCAAGATATTGAAAAAGCATCACGCATTGAGGGTGTGAGCTTATGCAAACTAAAACTAAAAAGGTTTGTCTCTATTTCAAAATTAACAGAATCAATTAATTACGCTCATAGTTTAGGCTTGGAAATTGTAATTGGTGACGGATTAGGCTCTGAAATAAATTGTTGGATGGAAGCTAAAATTGCAAGTGGCTTGATTGAAAATGCCGGTGAATATAATGGATTTTTAAAAATAAAACCTGAAGCTAGAATTTTATCCAACCCTATTAAATTTCAAAATGGCTTTTTAGAGACTGAAGATAATTGGAAACTGCAAATTGACAGAGATAAATTAGAAAAATACAGTATTTATAAAGAAGTCATATATAAATAAATTTATTAAGGAAGAAAGAATGAAATTGTTAAAAAGCGCTGCTAGCTTAGGCGGTGAAATTTTAGGGATAGATCTTAGCGAAAAATTAAATCAAGAACAGATAAATTTTTTAAATCAATGTTGGGATGAACGGTTAGTTTTAGTCTTTAAAAAACAGGATTTAGATGATAACAAATTAATAAACTTTAGTAAAAATTTTGGAGAATTGGATCCCCCTGGGCCTAATCCATATGGGATAAATTTTTTACCAGAGTTTCCCGAAATAAATGTAATTTCAAATGTAAAAAATAAAGAAGGTACTCCTATCGGAAATTTGGGAGACGGTGAAGCTGTTTGGCACGCAGACATGACATATCAAGAAATCCCTCCGAAAGCAGGAATTTTATATGCTCTAGAGGTACCAGAAAATCAGGGTAACACTCACTTTGCAAATATGACTTTAGCATATGATGAATTACCCTATAAACTTAAGGAAAAAATTGATGGTAAAGTTTTGATCCATGATTCTGCTCATAACAGTGCAGGTATGCTAAGAAAAGGCTATTTAGAAGTTGATAATCCGCCTGAAACACCTGGGGCCAGACACCCAATAATTATTACAGATAATAATACTAAGAAAAAACTCCTCTTTTTAGGAAGAAGACCACATGCTTACATAATTGGTATGGAAATAGAAGAAAGTGAAAATTTGTTAGATCAAATATGGGAACACGCAACTCAAGAAAAATTTACCTGGACACAAAAATGGGAAAAAGGTGATCTATTAATGTGGAAAAACTTAAATGTTCTTCATAAGAGAGATGCATTTGACCCAAACACAAGAAGAATAATGCATCGAACTCAATTAAAAGGTGAAATGAAAATATCTGCATAAATAAATTTAAACTAATTAATCAATCGATTAAATTATTTAAAAGATTAGTTGATTTATGGACTTTTCAAATGCAAACTTAATTCTTAATTTTAAAACTGGGAGAGTAATATGACGCAAAAGAATAATTCTTTTCGAAGAAATATTGTAAAAGCTGGATTGGGTGTCGTCGCTATAGCAGGAATAAGTGCCTTTGGCCTAGTTTCTACAGCTAGTGCAGACAAGTACCCTAGCAAAGCAATTGAACTTGTTATCCACGCAAAATATGGTGGTGGAACAGATACTACTGCAAGAATGGTTTCGATTAGAACTCGTAGAAATTTAAAAGCTGACATCTCAATAGTTGCAAAAAGAGGTGGTTCAGGTGCAAAAGCACAAAACTATGTTTTATCTAAGCCTGCAGACGGATATACTATAATGGCTTTAACCCAGTCTCATCTTTATACTATGGCAAGAGGTAAATCTAAGATGAAGATTAATGACATTGTTGGTGTAGCAAGAGCAATGGATGACCCTACTTTTATAGCTGTGTCCGGCAAAGGTAATTTTAAGACCCTAGAAGACCTTGTGTCCGCTTCAAAAAAGGCCCCTCTAAATTGGGGTGTTGCTCAAATTGGAGGAACAGAGCATATTGGTTTAGCTCAATTTGCCAAAGAAGCTGGAATAAAATTCAAGGTTGTTCCTTTTGGTTCTGGAGCACAAATGGTTCAAGCTTTAATGGCTGGAAAAATTGATGCTACTTTACCAAACGTTAGTGAAGCAGCAAACCAAGTAGCTGACGGAAGTTTCAGAGCCCTAGCTGTTATGGCCGAAGATAGACTTAAAGACTATCCTAATGTTCCCTCAACTTTTGAAAAAGGAATAAAAGCTAAATGTTCCACAACTAGAGGTTATGCTGTTTTAGCATCAACACCACAGCCAATTATTGATCAAATATCAAAGGCTATGGTTAAGGCAATGAAACATGACGTTTTCAAAAGTTATCTTGCTGGTGCAGGTCTAACAGTAGAAACAAGTGTGGCTGGTACTAAGGTATGGGACAAACACCTTAAGGCTGAATATAAAGTAGCTGAGGCAGCTCTAAAAGAGCTTGGTTTAGTTAAGTAATTAACCTAAAGTTGTAGGTTTTATAGAAATGAAAAATGATAAAACTGCACCCAGTAATCTGGGTGCATTATTTAATAAAAAAGACACAATCATTGCAATAGTAATGATTGCTATAATTGCTTTCCTGTGGTTTGAGACAACTAAATTTGAAAAAGTTCCAGATTTATTTTCTAACAATATACCCCCTGAAATGTTTCCTCAAATTCTACTTCTAATTATTTTAGGAATGATACTGATTATTCCTTTTGAACATATTTTCTTAAAAAAAAGTGGGAAAAATATAGATTCAGCTAGATCAAAACCTGTAGAAAAATCTACTATAGGTACAATGATTATTTTGACTGCCATCATTGCTTCATCTCAATTACTAGGAGCTGCATTAACTATCATTGCTGTGAGCATTTCTTTACCTCTATATTGGGGCGAGAGAAAATTGAAAGTATTAATTTCTTACATAATTGGATTTCCATTATTTGTAATAGTTTTATTTAATATAATTCTTGGCGTTCACTTTGAACCAGGATTATTAGATTTATTAAAAAATTAACAAGGATTAAAAGTTGGAAGATGTAGCAAAAGGTTTAGGTCTATTATTAGAATTTGAAAATATAATTTTGATATTATCAGGTGTTTTAATAGGCGTTTTAGTAGGAGCATTGCCAGGTCTTAGTTCACCTATGGCTATTGCTTTGTTAATCCCTTTTACAATTTCTCTAGATCCAGTTGCGGCAATTTCTATGATGGCCGCTTTATATTGTGCAGGGACTTTTGGTGGATCCATAACAGCTATATTAATAAATGCTCCAGGAGCACCACCCGCCGTAGCAACTGCTTTAGATGGATATCCAATGGCCAAAAATGGCGAACCTGGGCGAGCACTTGGGCTTGCAGCGGTATCAAGTGTTTTTGGTGGTATTTTTAGTTTAATAATTTTTATTTTTGCTGCACCATTATTAGCAAAACTTGCTTTAGAATTTGGTCCAGCTGAGTATTTTGGACTCGCAGTATTTGCTCTGTCAATGCTTGCATCAATGAGTGGAAAATCATCTCTAAGAAACCTAATTTCTGGTTTAGTTGGCGTATTAATCGGAACAATTGGTATCCACCTTACTACTGGAGTAGAAAGATTCACTTTTGATATCCCAGACCTTGAAGAAGGTATTCATTTTGTTCCAGTGCTTATTGGTTTATTTGCTGTCAGTGAGTTATTTAAGCAATCTGAAAAATTAAATGCCATTGTAGAACGGATTCAAGCTAAAGCCTTGAGACTTCCATCCCTTGCAGAATTAAAAAAATTAAAATACACAATTCTAAGATCTTCAGGAATTGGCACCTTTATAGGCATACTTCCAGCAGAAGGATCAACAGTTGCTGCTATAATTGGATATAATGAAGCAAGAAGATGGTCTAAAGATAAAGATAAATTTGGAAAAGGATCACCTGAAGGTATAGTAGGTCCTGAAGCCGCAAATAATGCAGCAGCAGGGGGAGCTATGGTTCCAACTTTAGCTTTGGGTATACCTGGAAGTGGATCTACTGCTTTAATACTTGCCGCTCTCATAATGCATGGTTTTAGACCGGGACCTTATTTAATTAGTGAGACACCAGAATTTGTTTATGCAATTTTTGGGGCAATGTTAATTGCTAATTTAGGTTTTTTATTTATTGGATTAATTGGAGCTAAGTTCTTTTCACTAGTTGCATTTATTCCAAAAAAATTACTTTGGCCTGCTGTCTTTATTTTTTCAATGATTGGCTCTTATTCTTTTGCATCATCTATGTTTGATGTATGGGTAATGCTCGCGGCTGGTCTTGTGGGATATTTTATGGATAGAAATGGATTTTCGGCTGCACCTTTAGTTATGGGATTAATTCTAGGTAAACTGGTTGAGGAAAGCTTTTCACAATCTATGATTATTCATGACAATAACTTTTTTGCACTCTTAGAAAGTCCCGTTGTCCTATTGTTTTTTGTACTTACTTTTTTAAGTTTATCATCACCATTTTGGACAAAGTTTTTCTCTAAGAAATAATTTTAAAAAGATAATCGTATGAATGAAAACAATAATATCTTTGTTGCAGAGAAATATGCTGAATGGACCAGTAATTTAGATGTTAATGATATTCCTGAAGAAGTAAAAAATAAATTACAAATTGTCGTAATGGATTCTTTAGGCTTAATGGCGTCTGCAAAAAATGAACCCTATGTTCAAAGTTTAATTGAAGCCCTTCAAGAAAATGGTAACTGTAGTTTAATTGGTCATAATAAAAAACTAACACCATTTAATGCCACAATTATAAATGGAACAGCTGTTCACGGTGAAGATTTTGACGATACATTTGAGGGAACCCCAGTTCATGTTGGGGCTGTAATGGTTCCAGCTATGTTAGCAACAATCCAAGAAAAAAAACTATCTGGAGTTGAGTTTTTAAAAGGTTTAGCTATCGGTTCTGAACTCATATGCAGGCTTGCTTTAGTTTCACCGACAGCTGTTCACCGACAAGGTTTTCATCCAACAGCTATTTTTGGAGCTTTTGGTTCTTCAGTAGGAATTTCATCTATAATAGGAAACAAACCTAATCAGATAAGTTCTGCCCTAGGAATTGTAGGTAGCATGGCATCAGGAATAATAGAATATTTAGCTGAGGGCACCTCAACAAAACGCCTTCATCCTGGATGGGCCGCAGGTTGTGGATGGCAATCTGCTAATTTTGCAAAATCAGGATTTATTGGCCCAAGGACAGTTTTTGAGGGAACTCACGGAGTTTTTAATAGTTTTGCAACAAAAAACATACAACCTGACTTTACACATATAACAGATAAATTGGGAGATAGATGGGAATGCAGTAATTTAGCTATAAAGCCTTATGCCTGTGGAACAATGGCTCAACCCTTTATAGACTGTGCCATTAAACTCAAAGATAAAATTACTAATTTTAATGAAATAGAAAAAGTCGTAGCCCAAGTAGGCGAAGGAACAGTTCATAGATTATGGGAACCAATCAAGGAAAAACAAAGTCCATCTTCTCCATATGGAGCTAAATTCTCTGTTCCTTATTGTATTGCCGTCGGACTTATTGATGGAGTTGCTGGACTAAAACAATTTACAGAAAAACGTGTAAAGGATCCAGAAATAAAAAAGCTATCTCAAAAAATTAATTATGAGATTAATCCTAACGATGAATATCCTAAAAATTATTCCGGTGATATTTCTGTTTTTATGAAAAATGGAGATGTTTTGTCAGCCAAACAAGATTGTTTAAGAGGGGGAAGAAAAGCTCCCTTAAGTTTTGAAGAAGCTGTTGACAAATTTAATGCTAATTTAGATTTCGCAAATATAAAAAGAAATGAAATTAAAAAACTTAAATTTCTAGTTGATAATATTTTCAGTTGTAAAGATCTAAGTGAGCTAGAAAATATTGATTTCAGTTAATCAATCTTTTCACAACCTTTCCCTAATATTAAGTCAAAAAATCTTTTCCACTTAGCTTTATAATTAGTTCTATTAACAACCCAATCTACATGCTTAGATTTGTCCTTCTTAGGATTTATTTGAATACCCCATAAACCATCAACTTCATTTGGTACCGCAGAATATCTTACATCAGTTATAATATTTTTTTGATTTCCAAAACCTAAATAACCTTGAGAAAACCAATCAAACCTCTGAATATCCTTATATTGTTGACTATTCTGACTTAATTCCATGAAACTAATTGATGAATCTAATTTTTTAATTTTAGTTCCCTTACAATATTCAGATTTTGAAAGCAATCTGACTGCATCTACATAGTAAAAACCATTATCTTCATAGATAACTTTCCACAAAAATAAATTTCCTAAACTTGGTTTCACTGTTAATCTTTTACTTTCATGCCCTCTTAAATTGGCAATAGATTTACCAATTTTCTCTGCACGATTTTCTTGAAATAATCCTAAAACAAGATAAAGAAAAATATAAATCACACCAAAAAAAGTAATCAATTTATTTTGCTTTAAAATTGCAATAATTATTAAAATTATTAATGGAACAGTTAAAAGCGGATCAACAACAGATATGGTATTCCAAGAAATTCTTTCATCAGAAAATGGCCACAAAAGTTGTGTTCCATAACTAGTACAAGCATCTAACAATCCGTGAGTTGCATATCCAATAAAACAATAAAAGTACGTTTCCTTCCAACTTAAAAATTTACTTGAAAATAAACGTACAAATAAAGTTACAATCAAAGCCCCTAAAGGAATAAATATTAATGAATGAGTGAATTGCCGATGATATTCCAATTTCAACAAAGGATCTGAGTTTGATCTAATCAATATATCTAAATCAGGAGCTAAACCGGCGAGACAACCAATTATTGAGCCAACAAGAATTTTCTTTTTATTCGATATCGTCTGAGCAAAAATTGCTCCAAACGCACCTTGACTTACAGGATCCATTTAACAAACCAAAATAATTAAAATTATATTCTATACACTAAGATTTCTTGACTGTTCATATTTTTTTCTTTTAACATATTAATTATATCAAAGAGGAATTTTAAATGAACCACATCCATTCATCCACCAAAGAATATGACGCCATAATTGTAGGAGCAGGCTTTTCAGGTTTATATCAGTTGATATGTCTGAGAGATCAGCTTGATCTTAAATGCGTAGTACTTGAGATAGGAGATGATGTTGGTGGAACTTGGTATTGGAACCGTTATCCAGGTGCGCGATGTGATACGGAGAGCCATGCATATTCTTATTATTTTTCAGATGAACTGTTAAAAGAATGGACGTGGTCAGAAAGATATCCAGGTCATGAAGAAATTAGAGAATATATGAATTTTGTAGCTAGTAAGTTTGATCTTAAAAAAGATATTTTATTCAAACAAAAAGTGACAAGTGCTAAATTTATAGAAGATAGTAATAATTGGAATGTAAAAACTGATAGTAATAATTTTAAATGTAAATTTCTAATTACGGCAGTGGGATGTTTGTCAAACACCAATATTCCTAAAATCAAAGGGTTAGAAAATTTTGAAGGTAGTTATTACCATACAGGAAACTGGCCTAAAAATGGTGTTTCATTTGTAAATAAAACAGTAGGACAAATTGGAACAGGTTCTACAGGTATACAAGCAGTGCCCGTAATTGCAGCTGAAGCTAAACATTTAACAGTTTTTCAAAGAACAGCTAATTATAGTATTCCTGCTAGGAACAAACCATTAACAGAAAAATTTAAAAAACAAGTTAAAGAAAATTTTCAATATTATAAAGATTTGATTAAAAGAACACCTAACGCACATCCTTTTGAAATTTCAGATCGTCTTGTTGCAGATGTTAATTCAGAAGAAATGAAGCATATATACGAAAAAGCATGGGAAAAAGGTGGCTTGCAATTCCGAGCTGCTTTTAATGACTTAGTTACTAACTTTGAGGCCAACAAAACAGCATCTGATTTTATTAAAAATAAAATTAATGAAACTGTTTTAAACAAAAAATTTGCTTCTATTCTGTCAGATATTGACCACCCTTACGCAGGCAAAAGACCTCCTATTGATAGCAATTATTTTGAAACTTATAATAGAGATAATATTAACCTTATAGATCTCAGACGTGATCCAATTAAATGTATAAATAAGACTGGAATTGAAACTGAAAAAAACAATTTTGATTTAGATATTATTGTCTTTGCTACAGGTTATGATGCCATGACTGGACCGCTTTTAAATATGAATATATTTGGAAAAAATAATTTAAAATTAAAAAATGTCTGGAAGGAAGGACCAAAAACATTTTTAGGACTTCAAATTCCTGGTTTTCCAAATTTATTCACTATAACTGGACCTGGTAGCCCGTCAGTTTTAACAAACATGCCAATGGCAATAGAACAACATGTAGAATGGATAAGAGATTGTATAAGCTTTATGATTAAAAAAGAATATACTACTATTGAAGCACGTCCAAATTTAGCAAAAAAATGGGGTCAAGAAGTAAACAGAGTTGCTAATAAAACATTATTACCTACCGTTAAACATTCTTGGTACTTGGGCGCCAATATTCCAGGTAAACCTCGTGTATTTATGCCCTACGCAGGCGGGCTTCCAAGATATAGTAAAATATGTGATGACGTTAAAAAAAATAATTTTGAAGATTTTATTTTAGCATAAATACTCAAGTCTCTGAAAGCTTCTGTATTTTATTTATATTAGTTCTAATTTTTTTAATTCTCTCTTCAATTAAATTTTTCTTTGGAGGTGACTTTGAGTCAAGTTGGTCTAGTAACATTGATATTTCATTTGCTAATTCATTACTCTGTTTATTCGAGTCTATCAATCTTATTTGTGTTTTCCTAATTAATGCACTGAGTATTACGTTAGATTTAATCATTTTGGTAAAATATGATTTTGGTATTTTTTTTGCCACTAACTTTTGGGCACATACCCTTGCAGTTACCGTTCTAGGAACGTCTAACAGTATAGAACTTTCTCCAAAGATTTCACCTATCCCTAACCTATTAAGTTTTAAACCATCTTTTGTTTCTAAATTAACATATCCCTCCAATATCAAGTATGCCTCTTTGGGTAAGCTCCCAGCTTCATATATAACTTCACCTGGTTCCCATATGGCTGACTTTCCATTATCTAACATGTGAGGTTTCCTCTTCAAAACATCTTAAATTAGTTACCCAGTAATTTTTAATGGCTCCATCCAAAAGATATAACCATAAAATAGTAAATAACAGTAAAACAGACCATAAGCCCACCATGGTTTTGGTTTAAATTTTTTACTTTCTTCTTCAATTATTTCTAATTCTTCTTTGTAATTCTTATAATGATTCATCATAAAATTAGATCTGGCCAATAATTTCTCCATCTTAATTCAAAGTATCAAATATCTAAAAATATTGTTTCTTTATCACCCTGTAAAAATATATCAAATAAATAAATATCTTCATCAATTTTTTTAGCTATTAAACTACTTACATCATTTCTGCTATTCTTTACAATGGATAAAAGAGGATCATTAATTAAATCATCCCCCTCAAAATATATCCGGGTGTTTAGTGTCATATTTAATCCTCTAGAAGATATTGATAATAATATATGAGGACTTTGTGCTTTGCCATCAATGTTATTGATAAACCCAGGTTTTAAAGTATAAAGATTAAATTTCTTGGTTAAACTGTTTGGAACAAATCGAGCAAAACCGCTTTCAGGGGAATACACTCCATTTTCATCACTTTGCCAAGTCTCAAGCATAATATCATCTAAAGCTTTACCATCACCGTCAAATACTGAACCAGTAATCGTTATAAACTTGTCATAATGTTTGTTAGCAAAAGGTTTCACACCCAAATCGTTATCAAAAACTCCCTCAATATTTATTGCATTAGGTAAACACCCAATATGAAGAAAAGGACCAGCTGTTTGGAATGGTGTTTCATCTAGAACTGTTTTGATATCACTCAATTTATAACCCCTCTTTCCTGTTTTCAAAAAAAGTTTGGTTTGTGCCTCTTAGAATAATATCAAACTTATAGGATAATAATTTTTTTGTGTTATACCTTGATGTGTCAAGTGTACTTATCAAGCTTTGCTTAGCTTTTTTATCAGATATCGAATTTACCATAGGGCAAGAATTTATAAGAGGATCGCCCTCAAAATACATTTGAGTAATTAACCTCTGACCAAAACTCTTTCCAAATACAGAAAAATGAATATGCATTGGTCTCCATTCTATTCCACGATTTGGATATGGATATGGGCCAGGTTGAATTGTAATAAATTCGTAATACCCTTTTGAGGAAGTTATATATCTACCGCAACCAGCAAAATTAGGATCAACAGGAGCAGTATTATTATCATTATGATGAAGATATTTACCAGCGGCATTAGCTTGCCAAATTTCAATGAGCGCTCCTTCAATTGGATTAGCAAATTGATCAGAAATTGTTCCAAAAACGATTATTTTGTGCCCTATAGGTAAAATATTATTCTTTGAAAAATTTAATGTTAAATCATTATCTAACTTACCTATAATATCTTTCTTGAAAACAGGCCCAGAAATCTCTGTTGATGTGGATGAAAAAGAAATCTTTTTATTTTTAGGGGCCCTTAAACGGCTAGACTTATAATCAGGAAAGTTTAATTGAGGGTGTGTTTTAAGATTTCTTTTTATAAGTGCTTCAACCATTTTTTTTCCTAGGATACTAACTTAACTACAAATTAATTTAGTAAGGTAAACCAACATAATTTTCAGCCAAAACAGTTTGGGATGCAACTGAATTTTCTAAATATTCTAATTCGGAATCTTGTATACGTTGATCAAATGATGTTTGATCAGGAAACTTATGAAAAGTTGTTGTCATCCACCAACTAAATCTGATTGCCTTCCAAACTCTTGATAAAGCTTTTGAAGAATAAATATCTAAATCATCATTTATGTCGAACTTATAAAATTGTTTAAAAGCTTTATATAAATAATATACATCTGAAAAAGCTAAATTCAAACCTTTTGCACCAGTAGGGGGTACGATATGAGCGGCATCTCCTACTAAAAATAACTTTTTCCAGCTCATTGGTTCACAAACGAACGATCTAAGAGGTGCAATAGATTTTTCTATTGATTGTCCTGTTATAATTGTATCCGCAGCTTCTGTTGGAAGTCTTTTTTTTAATTCATCCCAAAACTTTATATCTGGCCAATCTTCAATTTTGTCATTCAAGGATGTCTGAATGTAATATCTACTTAAATTCTGGTTTCTCATAGAGGCTAAGGCAAAACCACTTCCATGATTTGCATAAATTAGTTCGTCACTTACTGGAGATGTTTCAGATAAAATACCTAGCCATCCAAATGGATAAACCCTTTCATGGGTTCTAATAATATTCTTAGGTATAGTTCTTCTACTTATTCCGTGGTATCCATCACAGCCTACTATAAAATCACAATTGATTTTTGTCTCAATACCATTTTTTTTAAAAGTTACATGTGGGTTTTCTGTATCAATATCCTTTGGAAGTACCTCTTCAGCATTATTTATTATAGTTCCATTTTCTTTTTGTATAATTTCATATAGATCTTTTGTTACTTCAGTTTGACCATAAACAGTTACATATTTATTAGTTAATTTTTTTAGATTTATTCTAAAACCATGGTTCTTAAAAGATAATTGTATTCCGTCATGTTTAAAGCCTTCTTTTTCTAATCTGCTAGAAACACCTGCCATTTTTAGCATTTCTATAGTCCCACTTTCTAAAACTCCTGCTCTAATTCTACCAATTACATGTTCTTGGGAATGTTTTTCAAGAACCACATTATCAATACCTTCTAAAGATAAAAGTCTTGACAACAACAAGCCTGATGGACCTCCTCCTATTATGACTATATTTGTTTTCATTAAAAATATTCCTTGGAAGCTATTATTGTTACTTCAAATATATTACCAACAAAAAAACAACTGCAATTATTTGAACAAAATTAATAAACACTGAAAACTTATGTAATTTGTCGAATTTATTATGATTGTTTTCATCTTTTGCCTTATTAATCATTGGCATTAAGATTTGTCTAGAAAAAATAAAGCCAAGCATAATAAAAGAAAAAACTAATAAAGAAATATTACTTTTTTCAAAAATGGATAAAATAATACCAGATAAACTCAAAATAAATCCAAACAGATAATATTTAGGAAAAAAAATTCTTAAAAAACTAGATGACTGCTTTTCGTCTAAAACTTTAAATACTGAGGTGGCAACTACTAGTGGAAAAAAAATCATAAAGCTCAAAATAGCTCCAGCAACAAATATTAACAAATCTTTATCCTCATAAATAAATTTCTTTCTAAAAATTAAATGTTTTAAAATTTAATAATATCATACAATATATATTGTTTTAAAAAAAAATCTTGAGAAATAATAATGAATGAAAATGAAATATCTTACTCGGTTGATACTCTTATTTCTGAAGAACAAATTAAGGAAAGAATTACTGAACTGGGACGCGAAGTAAACCAATTTTATAAAAATACAAATAAACTTCTTGTTGTTGGTCTTTTAAGAGGATCCTTTGTATTTATAGCAGATTTGGTCCGTGAATTAAAAATACCAGTAGAAGTAGATTTTATGACAGCATCTAGTTATGGCAATTCCATGCAATCATCTAACAATATAAGAATCTTAACAGACTTAAACACAGATATAAAAAACTTAGATGTCTTGTTAGTTGAAGATATTATTGATACTGGTCATACACTTAATCAAGTTGTTAAATTGCTAAATAACAGGAAGCCGAAAAGTCTTGAAGTTTGCTGTTTATTAAATAAATTTTCTAGGCGCGAAACAAATGTTGAAAGCAAATGGGTAGGTTTTGATATACCTGACGAGTTTGTTGTAGGATATGGCATTGATTATGCTCAAGACAACAGACATTTACCTTTTATTGGAAAAGTTGTTCAGAAATAAGTTGGGAATAGCATAATTTATTTACCGTTTAGGTAGGATAATCGTGGAGATTTACAAAAAGCTATTCCCATTGATAAATTTTTGCAAATCCTGTGCCAAATTGAGATCTTGTTTTACTCTATTTTAGTAAAATCGTCCAAATTAATTTCAGGCGAGTATTCTACTTCACATTCTCCTTCTAAACCAGAAACTGTTCCTCCCATTTCTCGAATATCTTGCCAAAATTGATTAGTCCATGAAGATCTTGCTTTATTAACTACATCCTTATTTTTAAATACATGAAACATCTCGATCGAATTTTCAGTTACATTCATAAAGCATCTCAGTATCATACCTTCGACAAACATTGTCTTACTTTTACTTTTTAATGCATTAATTATAGCTTCTTTAGCAAGTTTATTTTGAAACTTGATTGACTTTGTTACTGCATACATGTTTTCAACTCCTCATCAGTACTGTAATTAAAAATCTTTAATTGTTTTACTAAATTTTTTGTTAACACCATGGTTTAATAACAATTTTAATGGCATCATCTATTCTTTCTCTTGCATACTTCAATGCTTTGGGAAGCTCAATTAAGTTAAATGTGTGAGTATGTACTAATTTTGCATCAAACCTTTTCTCTTTCATCAACTCCATAGCTCTATGAGTAGCACTTTTACCCTCACCTCTAATACCAAACATATAAATGTTATTTATAACCATATGCGGTATGTTGATTTCAACTGCTTTATGAGGGAAAGCTGCCAAGCATATTTTTCCTCCCCTATTTGTCATCATAATAGCATCATTTAATGCCTGTTCAGTTCCCGCACATTCCACTACATAATCTGTACCCTTTTCACCAACTATTTTTTTAACAGCTTGAACAATATCTTTTTCATTTTTTATGTTGAGTGTGAAGTCAGCACCAAGTTTTCTACCAATTTCCAGGCGACTATCTCTTGTACCAATTAGAATTACCGGGCCTGCGCCCAAAGCCTTTCCAACTGCAACACCTAACAATCCTATTGGACCAGGTCCAATAATTACCAAACTTTCACCAGCAATAAGACCTCCTAACTCTGTCAGCCCATACATAGTAGTACCAGCTGTAACAACCAAAGTTGCTTCTTCATCAGACATAGTGTCTGGCACTTTTATTAATGTGTTTATATTATTTACAGCATATTGTTTAAATCCACCATCTGTTGTAAAGCCATTTGCTCTGTGACCTTTATTTACATCTCCATAGTTTAGACCATAATTGTGGCAGGAGGTATACATGCCCATACGACACCTCTTACATTGCCCACATCCAGAATGAATTTCTACAGTAACCCTGTCTCCAATATTAAATTCATCAACTGAAGGTCCTAAAGCTACAACTGTTCCCATATATTCATGTCCTGGGGTAAAATTTTTATTAAAAGGTAATCCTCCCTCTATTAATGCAGGAGGACCACGACTTATAACATCAAGGTCGGTTGCACAAATAGCTACTGCGTCTATTTTAATCAGCACTTCTGATTTATCTGGCATTTCTACTATTTTATCTACCAAGGATAACACACCTGGATTTCCTAGAACCCAAGCTTTCATTTTCTCAGGAATTGGAAAATTTTTTGATGTTTTTCCTTTAAATTTCATTGACATGACCAAAGTTTATCTAAGAATTTATGAATCCATTTAATAAGCAATTTGTCAAACAAGAATATTTCTTAGGCATTATATTTTTTTTTATACTCACGCCATGTAGTAAATAATCCAGACCCAATGACTATCACGACGCCTATAATAATCATTAAATTAATGCTTTCAGCAAAAATTGTTACGCCAATTATAGATCCAAAAACTAATTGAAGATAAGAAAAAGGTTGTATAACAGATGCTTCTGCAACTTGTAATGTTTTTACCATCATAAAATGTGAACTAGCACTTAACAAACACATGATAAAAAGCCACAAATAATCCTCTTCAGGAATATTATTCCAAATAAACAAACTGATTATACTCATAGTTACAGTCCCTCCTATACCCATCCAGAAAAAACTAGTAATGGCTGAATCTTGCTTGGAAACATATCTTGTTAAAATTAGATAAGCTGCAAACATTACAGCACCTATTAGTGCAAAGATTGATCCCTCAGAAATAATGTTTGATGTAGGCCTTAAAATAACTATTACACCAACAAAACCTACAAATATTGCCGTCCACCGTCTCCAACCAAATTTTTCACCCAGAAAAGGAACAGATAAACCTGCTACAATCAGAGGATAACAGGCGATAATTGCATGTGTTTCAACTAGACCTAAGAGGGTAAATGTATAAACTACCAGACAATTATTTAGTGATAAAATTAGACCTCTTGTAAATTGTATATATGGTTGTTTAGTATATAATATTTTTTTAAAACTATTTTTAATAAATAAACATAAGATGATCATAATTAGAGCAATAAACCAATAACGCATAGTAACTAATGTGAATACATTATTACGTTCGGCTAAGAACTTTGACACACCATCCATGGCTGAAAACATAAATGTAGTCACGACCATTAGGCATATTCCTAAAAGGATATTATTTTGCATAAAGAAACTCTAAATAAGAAATGGACTAAATTTATATATTGTTTGAAATGGTCTAACAACAATAAAAAATAGAGACCCTATGGTCTCTATTTTAAATAAGGAGGAATATAATTTAATTACTTTCTAATCATAGTAACGACATTCTAAAAAAAAGTTTAGCTTAAAGATAAACTATATTGTAAGGCTTCAACTTGATTTATATGCATTAAAGCCTCTTCATGTTGAAAAGAATCAAAATTCTTGATAGGTGATCGGCATGTACTATTTTCAAAAATTCCTTCTTGAACACGTAACAATTTTGAAAATTTAATAGCTATATCAATATGCTGGTGTGTAAAAGATAAAATGGGTAAAATTTGATTAAATAATTCTCTGGAAGCTTCAATTTTATTTTCAGTAAATAATTTATAAATTTTATTATAGATAATTTCCATTGTTGAAGGAATAAATGCATGTACTCCTCTATTTAATGCTTCTATCATTCCCATAATTGCCCATCCACCACTAAGATGTAATTGGTGATTTGTTGCTTCTAAGATCCGAGAATATTTAGGACCAGAATTTAATACTTCTATTTTTAAAGCTCTGAATTTATTAATGTTTTCAAACAGTAACATTATGTCTTCATCACTCATTCCATTATCTACCCAAGACAAATCTTGTATCATTAAGTTACTTGGACCCACCTCGGTAATTTCGTTAAAACAATATAATAATTCATTTCCAGAAACTTTGTCAGGCGTTTGGCACAATATCCAATCAGCTCCTGCTTTTTTTGCAACTTTTGATAAAGCAACTCTATCTTTTTGATTTTTTGCACTACAACTTATAATTATTGGTATTCTATTGTTATTATAACTTAAACATTCATCGATAATCCTGTTCTTTTCATCAAAGTTTAAACTAGAGTTTTCACCTGCAACTGCTCCAACAAGCATGCCTGAACATTCAGTGGCAATTGTGTGATCAATAAGTTTTTTTAAACTGGGAATATCAATTTTTTTCTGATCAGAAAAAGGAGTGTGTAAACTAGGGATAATTCCTCTTAAACCAGTAATTATTTTTTTTTCTTTATCCAATTAAAGTACCATTTTCAAGTTCAATATCTGGACGTAACAAGTGGACGCTTTTACCTGAAATAGCTCCTAATATAAGAACTTCAGACGTAAACCCTGCAACTTTTTTTGAAGGTAAATTACACACAGCAACAACTTGTCTGCCTATTAATTCTTCTAAAGAATAATTAGTAATCTGAGCTGACGTATATTTGAGACCGATATTTTTACCAAAGTCAATTTTTAAAATATATGCTGGATTTTTAGCCTTAACATTCTCAGATGCTTCTATAATTGATCCCAATACAAGATTTAATTTAGTAAAGTCACTAATAGAAATCTCTTCTACATTTGATAAATTCATTAATTTAATTTTTGTGAAATTTAATTAAATTGTTCAATTTAGAAATGTTTTGAACCATCTGAGATTTCAACATTCCACCTGAATCAATGACTATATTGCGATACATAACATCTCCATCTACTATACCAGATGATTTTAAATGTAGATTTTCAGTTTGAATATCTGCATTCATTTCACCTTCAACTATAATGTTCTTAGCAGATATATAGCCAATGAATATACCTGATTTCTTAACATATAAGTTCTTGACATTTAATGAGCCTTCAAAACTTCCATAAAGTTCTAAATCTCCAGAACCAGAATATACACCCCTAAAGAAAGAATCTTTTGTAATTCTAATTGAGTGTTTCAATTTTTTTCCAATTAACCAACAATATTTATCATGCAAATTTTTTAATTAAAATCAATAATAAATTAGAATTTAATCATTCATTACTAATACATTTTAAGGTTAAATCATTAGTATATATTTCATTGTAGCTGTCTTTTATAGACCTTAAAATAGCGTTAAAAGCTAAGGATTTGTCTTTAATAATAAATACATAATTAAGGATTGGATCAATATCTTTATTGCCTTTACTAATAGCCATTAATATTTTCTCAGAATTCTCCACAATTCTGTAGGTTGCTGGTTCAGCCTTTTCGTCCTCATATTTTAGTAATTGGTCTTCTATAAACATTTTTGAAAAACGACCGTATTTTTTATCTATACATGAATATTCCAATGCGTAAGACTTAAAAGAAAAAAATGAACAAAAAATTATTAAATAAAGAAATTTCATTAAAGTTCCTCATGCACACCTATTATAAAATTAACTAATTTAAAATTTTATTAAAATAATTTAATATATCTTAAAATAAGTTTATTAAATTATAAAATGAAAAAAAAAAATACTTTTTTGTTTATCTTTTGGGGTTTAGCTTTTATTGTTGTTGCTTGGCTGTTTCCTTTCATGGCTAGAGAAAATAATTTTTTAAATGATTTTTTATCATATTGTATAACATTTATAAAATGACAACATTTTTATTAGAGAGTACAAAAGTAAGTAAAATTATTTTAACCTAAATTTATGACCTTCAAAAATAAAAAAATAGTATTATTAACTATAATTATAATTTCATTCGTTAGCATTCTTATCGCAACATTTATCTTTGCAGAGCATTTATCTCGCCAAAACACTCCCAAAAAAATATATGATGTAATTAAAAATTTAAGTTTAATTGATCATAAAGGCGATCAATTTAATAAAGCAAGCCTAAATGGTAAGCCATCATTACTTTTTTTTGGTTTCACTCACTGTCCTGAGATTTGTCCAACAACACTAAGTCAATTATCAGAGGTTACAGAAAATCTTCAAACTCCAATTAATTTAACTAACATTATATTTGTCACATTAGACCCTAAACGTGACACACAACATCACTTAAAAGAATATATTCAATATTTCAATAAAAATGTAATTGCTATTACAGGTCAAATTAATGAACTTAAAAAATTTGCAGATAACTGGAATGTTTTTTTTGAGACTATTGACTCATCAAAAGAAAATTATAATCTGAACCATACTGCGACTGTTTTTATGCTTGATAGCATAGGGAGTTTTAGAGGAACCATTGCTTGGGGCGAGAATGAAGAATCTATAATAAAAAAGATTATTAACTTGAATAAGTATTAGTCGTAAGTGTAACCAAATTTTTTTAAGTTTTCTTTGGTAATTTTAGAAGAAAGAAATTTTAGAAAAAGTATAGCATTATTTTTTTTCTTTCCATTTTTAAGTAAAATAGCATCTTGTTTTATAGGAGAATATAAACTTTGTGGTATTTCCCATATTTTTCCCTTTTTATTATTGCTTAAAAAGTCTGCCATAGAAATAAAACCTAAATCTAAATTACCAAAGTAGCTCATTAAGAAAACTTGGTTAACATTCTTACTAAAAACTAATTTTGAAGATATCTCATTAAAAAGATTTAATGATTTCAAAACTTCTTTAGCGGCTCTTCCATATGGAACATATTCTGTTTTTCCAATTCCAATATAACTAATTTTGTTTGAAGTTAAGAACTGAGGAAAACTTTGTTTAAAAAGAAATTGTTTCGTACTGTAAACAACTAATTTACCTGTAGCGTATGTGAACCGAGTTCCTAGTATCGCTTTTGAAGTTTTTTCAAGTTTTTGCGGTAAAGCTTGATCAGCTGATAAAAAAATATCTAGTGGGGCTCCATTTATAATTTGTGTATATAAACTGCCACTAGATCCAGTTAAAACAAATATTTCACAATTATTTATACTTTCAAAGTTCTCTTTTAATAACTTTATAGGTTTCAAAAAATTTGAAGCCACGCCTATATAAATATTCTCTGCAAATAAATACTTGAAAGGTGTAG
>QBYJ01000012.1 GCA_003282885.1 SAR116 cluster bacterium AG-325-F22 | reverse complement strand
AAAGCTCTTGAAAAACAACAGAGAGTTAATGGCGTTATATTTGGTAAAGTCAAAGGTGGCTTTACAGTTGACCTCGAAGGAGCAACTGCTTTTTTGCCTGGAAGTCAAGTTGATATTAGACCTATCAAAGATTTAGGCGTTTTAATGGGCACTCCTCAACCATTTCAAATTTTGAAAATGGATAGAAGAAGAGGTAATATCGTAGTATCTAGAAGAGCTGTTTTAGAAGATAGTAGAGCTGAGGCACGCACTGAACTAGTTGCAAATCTTCAAGAAGGGCAAGTTTTGCAAGGTGTAATTAAAAATATTACTGATTATGGAGCTTTTGTTGATTTGGGTGGTGTAGATGGGTTATTACATGTAACAGATATTTCCTGGAAAAGGATAAACCATCCATCTGAAGCTTTGCAAATAGGCGAATCTGTTCAGGTCAAGGTTACAAAATTCAATAACGAAACACAAAGAATTTCATTAGGAATAAAACAACTTACTGAAGATCCTTGGCTAAAAGTTTTTGAACGGTTCCCTGTTGGTGCAAAAATGTCGGGTATAGTAACTAACATTACAGATTACGGTTCATTTGTAGAGTTAGAAGATGGTATTGAAGGTCTTGTTCATGTCTCTGAGATGAGTTGGATCAAAAAAAATGTCCATCCTGGAAAAATAGTATCGACTTCTGAAAAAGTTGAAGTAATGGTTTTAGAAATTGATGTTGAAAAAAGAAGAATATCTCTAGGTATAAAGCAATGTATTGATAACCCTTGGGAAGAGTATAAGTCAAAAAACAAAGTTGGAGATGCGATTGAGGGAGAAATTAGGAATATAACTGAATTCGGTTTATTTATAGGACTTAGTGAAGATATAGATGGTTTAGTACATTTATCAGATTTAAGTTGGGATGGAAATGGTGATGAATTAATTAAAACTTATGCAAAGGGAAATTCAGTAAAAGCTAAAATTTTAGACATCGATGTAGAAAAAGAGCGAATCTCTTTAGGTATAAAACAATTAACTGAAGACGTCACAGCATCAGAAATAGGTAACATTAGAAAAGGTTCAACAGTTACATGTACTATAGCCAATATTACAGATAATGGTCTTGAAGTAAATGTTGGAGACAATATCAAAGGTTTCATAAAGAAAAGCGACCTATCACGTGAAAGAGCAGATCAAAAAACTGATAGATATGGTGTGGGTGACAAGGTTGATGCTACTGTTACAAATATTGACAAAAAAGCTAAAAAAATTGCACTTTCAATTAAAGCAAGAGAGATAGAAGAAGAAAAAAAAGCAATGGCTGAATATGGATCATCTGATAGTGGTGCAAGTTTAGGCGATATTTTGGGTGCTGCATTAGCTAAAAAAGAATCAAGTTCTTAATAAAATACATTAAAAGGATATAATTTTGAATAAGTCAGATTTAATTACAAAAATTGCCAGATTTAATCCTGAATTGTTTCAAAAAGATGCAACTAAAATAGTTAACGTTTTTTTTGATACTATAAGCACAGCACTAGTTAAAAATGAAAGAATTGAATTAAGAGGGTTTGGGGTATTCGACATTAAAAAAAGGGAGGCTCGTATTGCCAGAAATCCTAAAAATGGATCTATTGTTGCAGTCCCCGCAAAACATATTCCTTTTTTTAGAATGGGTAAATTAATGAAAGATCGTATCAATAATTGATATTTATTAGATCTATTTATTAACTAAATTTATATAATGAAACACTTATTTGAGATTAAGATTTGTGGGATAAATGATCAAGTTTCAATGGATGCTGCTATAGATATTGGCGTTGATTACATAGGTTTAGTTTTTTATCATAAATCTCCAAGAAATTTATCAATTATAAACGCTAAGTTACTTGCAAAAGATAGACTTGAAAAGTCTAAAATAGTAGCACTAACTGTAAATCCTGACGATGACTTTTTATTTGAGATCAAAGAAAATATAAAACCAGACTTTATACAACTCCATGGAGAAGAATCTCCAATTAGATGTAAAAACATTAGAGAAAAATTTAATATTCCAATAATAAAAGGGATTGGTGTAGAAAACGGCATGAATTTAAAAAAAATTGTTAAACCATATGAGGAAACATGTGATATTTTAATTCTAGATGCACCGTCAAATGAATTACCTGGAGGAAATGGAGAAAAATTTAATTGGGAAATTTTAAAAAATTATAAATCACAAAAAAAATGGATGCTTGCAGGAGGATTGAATATTAAAAATATTAACATCGCCATTGACATTGCCAAACCACCTGCAGTAGATATTTCATCTGGACTTGAGATTAAAAAGGGTGTCAAAGATCCAGAGTTAATTAAAAATTTTGTTTTGAAATGTAGAAATTTATAATGGATCAATAATGTCAGAGATTAATTTAAATACCTTGAAAAAAGGACCTGATTCAAATGGTAAATTTGGAATTTATGGTGGAAGGTTTGTTGCAGAAACATTAATGCCGCTTATTCTTGAAGTGGAAAAATCATATGAAAAAGCAATTAAAGATCAATGTTTTATTGATGAATTAGAAATGTATAGGAGAGATTATATAGGAAGACCTAGCCCTCTATATTTCGCAGAAAGATTAACTAATCATTTTGGTGGTGCTAAAATCTATTTAAAAAGAGATGAGCTTAACCATACTGGGGCGCATAAAATTAATAACGTAATAGGACAAATCTTATTAGCTAAAAAAATGGGTAAAAATAAAATAATTGCAGAAACAGGTGCAGGCCAACATGGTGTAGCAACAGCAACTGCATGCGCGCTGTTTGGATTTGAATGTGAAGTTTTTATGGGTGCATTAGATATTGAAAGACAAAAATCAAATGTTCAAAGAATGCAATTATTAGGCGCTAAAATTAACCCTGTAACATCAGGAACCGGCACTTTAAAAGATGCAATGAATGATGCCTTAAGATTTTGGGTATCCAACGCAAATACTCATTTTTATATTATAGGCACGGCTGCAGGACCTCATCCTTATCCAAAGATGGTTAGAGATTTCCAATCTGTAATAGGAGAAGAGGCAAAAAAACAAATTTTAGAAAAAGAAAATAGATTACCTGATGTTTTAGTTGCTTGTATTGGTGGTGGCTCAAACGCTTTAGGATTATTTCACCCTTTTCTTGATGATAAAGAGGTAGAAATTTTTGGAGTTGAAGCTGCTGGCGAAGGTCTAAAAACTGACTTACACGCAGCATCTCTTTCAGCTGGAACACCAGGCATACTCCATGGTAACAGAACTTATTTGCTTCAAGATAATGACGGACAAATAAATGATGCACACTCAATTTCTGCTGGCTTAGACTATCCTGGGATAGGTCCCGAGCATTCTTGGTTACATGATATAGGAAGAATAAAATACTTATCAACAACGGATGAAGAAAGTTTAGTAGCTTTCAAGCTATGTAGTCGATTAGAAGGAATTATACCTGCACTTGAACCAGCTCATGCTCTACATATAACTGGCACACTTGCTGCTGAAAGAAAGGGACAGATTATAATCATGAATATGTGTGGCAGAGGAGATAAAGATTTAACATCTGTATTACCGTTAATAATGAACAAAGAAAATTTTTAAAAGCAGATGAACCGCATTAAAGAAACTTTCGATCAACTTAAAAATAATAATAAAAAAGCTTTTGGAATTTTTTTAACTGCCGGGGATCCTGACTTTACAAGCTCTTTTAATCTGATACAAAAATTGCCTAATAACGGGGTAGATTTTATTGAGATTGGAATGCCATTTTCTGATCCAATGGCTGACGGTCCTTCAATACAACAATCAAGTCAAAGAGCTCTTAAATCAGGTATGAACTTGACAAAATGTTTATCTTTAGTAAAAAACTTTAGAAAAAAAAATTATCAAACACCAATTATTTTGATGGGATACTACAATCCCATATACAGATACGGCAAAGAAAGATTTATACAAAAATGCCTTGATTGTGGAGTTGATGGTTTAATTATTGTTGATTTGCCATCAGAAGAAGATGAAGAGTTCTATATTGAGGCTGAAAAAAATAAACTGAGCATAATTAGACTAGTTACACCTACGACTGATATTAAAAGATTAAATAAAATTTTATTGAATGCAACTGGGTTTGTATACTATGTTTCAATAACAGGGATAACGGGTACACAAGCTCCAAATATAGAAGATGTCTCAAAAAATCTAAAGAAAATAAAGTCTGTCACAAATCTTCCAGTAATTATAGGATTTGGGATTAGATCACCGTCACAAGCATCTTTAATGTCTAACATTTCGGATGGTATAGTTGTAGGCTCTGCAGTAGTTGACTTAATAAAGTCATCATTAGATAGTGATAATAATGCTACAAAACATACACTTGAGTCATGTTTAGATTTTATAAGCGAATTGTCGGAAGGCGTTAAACATAATTAAGCCTTATTATTAAGTTAGGTTGAAAAGGTGATTTAAATTGAACTGGATTAAAGAAACAGTACTTCCTAAGTTTAAGGCTTTTGTTAAAATAAAAGAGCCAGAGGAAATTTTATGGATTAAATGTAAATCATGTTCTCAGATGATATTTCATAAAGAATTTCATGAAAGCAATAATGTTTGTAAATCGTGTGGTTTTCATGATCATCTATCTGCAAGGGAAAGAATTAATTTTCTATTAGAACAAAAAACTATAGAAGATATTACGATACCAAAACCAAAATTAGATCCTCTTAATTTTAGAGATAAAAAAAAGTATATTGATCGTGTAAAAGATGCACAATACAAAACAAAACTAGAAGATGCATTGCTGGTAAGTTATGGTTATATCAATAAAATACCAGTTATTTTGGCTTGTTTTGATTTTTCATTTATGGCTGGATCTATGGGGAGATATGTTGGAGATGGATTAATTATAGCTGCTGAAGAAGCAATAAAGAGAAAGTGCCCTTTAATCGTAGTGCCGTCCTCGGGTGGAGCAAGAATGCAGGAGGGTATTTTTTCATTAATGCAAATGCCAAGAACTACTATTGCAATTAATAGAGTTAAGGAATCTAAATTACCCTATATTGTTTTACTAGCCAATCCTACAACTGGAGGCGTTACTGCAAGTTTTGCAATGCTAGGAGACGTACATATAGCTGAACCAGGAGCAATAGTTGGATTTGCTGGGAGAAGAGTAATTGAAGAAACTGTTAAAGAAAAACTTCCAGAAAATTTTCAAACAGCCGAATATTTGAAATCTCACGGTATGATAGACATCGTCATTCCTAGATCTGAACAAAAACAGAAAATTTCAGATTTATTAAAAGCTTTAACTTTTTATATTAACTGATAACACAGATTAATATTCTTTAATAAAATGACATCAGAAAATAAGTTATCACATACATTACGTAGAATGTTTTCACTTCACCCAAAGTTAATTGACTTTAATCTTTCTAGGTTGAAATTATTAATGAAAAAATTAAATAATCCTCAAAATAGTTTACAAAATGTAATTCATATTGCAGGCACTAATGGCAAAGGTTCAACAGCTTCTTTTCTCAAGGAGATACTTGAATATCATAATCTAACAGTGAATTTATATACTTCACCTCATTTAATAAATTTTAATGAACGCATAAGAATAAAAAATAAACTAATTCCAGAAGATAAATTAGTAGAAATTTTAGAAGAATTAGAAATGAAAAATAAGAGTCTCCCAATTACATTCTTTGAAATAACCACAGCAGCAGCAATAGTTGCCTTTAATAGAAATCCTAGTGATGTGAATATTATTGAAACAGGATTGGGAGGTAGATTAGACGCCACAAATATTATAGAAAATAAAAAACTATCTATTATAACTAAAATAGGTTTTGATCATATTGAGTTTCTTGGAAACAAGATTAGAGATATAGCACTAGAAAAAGCTGGAATTTTAAGAAAGAATGTTCCTGTCATTATAGCAAAACAAAAAAATAAGACGGCGCATAAAACATTAATAGAATGTGCAAATAGGTTAAAAAGTGAAATAATTGATGTTGAAGATATTTCCTCAAATACATTGCTAGGATTAAGAGGTGACCATCAATACGAGAATGCATCTACAGCTTATACTGCTGCAAAAAAATTAATACCCTTGATATCCTTACCAAAGACTAATCTGGCACTAAAACAAACAACTTGGCCAGGAAGAGTTCATCAGTTAGGACAAGGTAAAATTATTAACTATAGAGAGAATATTACAATCTTGGACGGTGCACATAACGAAGATAGCGCATATGTTTTGGATCAATACCTACATAAAAAATCTTTAGGTAAATGGAATTTAATAATTGGCATGTTACAAAATAGAAACGTTAAAGATTTTGTAAATATATTTAAAAATCACATTAATAAAGTGTTTGCAGTTTCTATACCAGAAATAGAAAACTCATATTCGCCTGATCAAATAATTGCGAAATTAAAAAAATCAGGGTTACAAGTGCATCCTGCTAAAAATTTAGAAAATGCTCTAAAACTTGCTGATAGAAAAGTGCCTCTTCTAATTACAGGTTCACTTTATTTGGCAGGATACACTTTAAGATTTAATCAAACAAAAATTAATTAAATCGTCTCATTAACCCAAGATTCAAGAGCTGACTTTTGTAATGCGCCCATTTTTTCGGAAACTTTTTTACCATCTTTGAAAATCATTAGAGCAGGTATGCTTCTTATACCGTAAGCTTGGGAAGTTGATGGATTCTCGTCGACATTTATCTTCACTATTTTTAGTTTATTAGCCATTTCTTCTGATAATTCCTCAAGAGAGGGACCAATAGCTTTACAAGGGCCACACCATTCTGCCCAAAAATCGACTAAAACTGGCTCCTTTGATTCTAAAACATCTTCTTTAAATTTTTGATCACTGGTTTTATTGGTGGCCATTTTTTTCTCCTAACTTTCTTTGTTGATTTTTAATTATTGATACTTTTTTTCAAGATTTTGAAGAAACTTGTCTAAGTCTTCTAAAAATAAAAGTTTTTCGTCATCACCGTGAATTTCATATTGTTCTCTTAAAGTATCTAACTCATGATATGATTTTGGTATTGTATTCCATTTCTCATTATCAGTACTTAAAATTTGTTTTGCAATAATTTTATGTATAATATTATAATCAGATTTAGGAAGTACTAAAGGTGCTTCCTCATAGATTAATCTTTGAGAAAAATATTTATATCTTTGATCTCTAAATTGGTTTGATATATAAAACTTTTCTTCCCAATCAGCTTTATGAAAATCAAACATTTTTGATTTATCATTTTTATCTGGGAATCCTCCAAAATACAGGCTATCTTCAGGTTCCAAATCCATTTGAGATTTAGTAATCTCTCTTTCCTCATTTTCTTCAAATAATATTCTTTGAATTTTATTTTTAAAATCTGAATTATTTTTAATCATCTCGGCTCTTTCATGAAGAACTTCAATACCTATAGATTTATAAAGAGGTATTTTTTCAATATGGCCTGAGTCCAATAACACAGGATTTTTATTATTTTTTATTTCTCTTATTAGTTTCGGTCTTTGTTTAATTTTAATTTTCAAATCCTTTATTGACATATCAAAATAGTCAAGAGGATCATGAAGCAAATCAAAACACTGAGGGTAATTAAAATGGTTTTTGCATAAGTAAGTAACTACATGAGTATTAAATTTACCGAAATGATATTCGTCCATACAAACTACATGATTATTAATTAAAAAGTTATCAACATCAATTTTGTTACTGCTATTCAAAGCAGAATTCCAAATTGTATTCGCCTTATTTTGTAAAATTTTGGTAATTTCTATAGTAGCCTCTACATCACCCATTGCATCATGAGCATTATGAGAGATCTTATTCAATTCAGTTAAATTATCTAATTTAAATATTTGATTCCCTTTTTCATTCATGCCAATTTCTAAACATTCCGGATAATAATATTTAGATGTTCTTGTAATTCCCAAAACATCTGCTCTTTTATTTCCATTATATTGAGTTGTATAAGGTTCTAGAAGTAATTTAAAAAAAGTTTTTCTAAGAAACTCTTCATCAAAAGAAATAATATTATATCCGATAAATATGGCTGGAGACCATTTTTTAAATTTATAGTAAAGTTTTTTTATCAATTCATAATGTGATAAATTGACATTATTTAACATATCTATTGATGTTTTATTAACTAATAATGCAGCAGGTTCAGGAACCAAACCTGATCTTAAACGACATCTATCTTCAAATCTTTCTAGTTCATTAAAGTTCTTATCAACTAAAATTGCTGCGACTTGAATAATTTGATCCCAAGTTGAATTTCTACCTGTAGTTTCCAAATCATAAAAAATAAAATTCATAGTTATTTACTCATATCCAATTTTATAGTCTTGTCTTTTAACCTATTAGACCAATTTACGGACCCAAATAATGATATTTTTCTGCACTCTGAAAATTGCTTATCATTATCACCAACAAAAGAAATAGTAATGTTTAGGGGATCAAAATTTTTAATTTCTAAATTAAATCTTGGCCATTCTAGCAAAATAATTTTTTTTTTAAATCTTCAAAAACACCAATTTCTTCAACTTCTTCAAAGTTACTAACTCTATAAAAATCACAATGCCATATTTCTGTCACCTTATTTAAAGGATAAGTCTGAACGAGATTAAATGTGGGGCTTGGTACTTCTTTTATATTTGTAATATTATTTATAATTGACTTACAAAGAAAAGTCTTACCAACTCCTAAATCACCTTCAAAAGTAATTAGATCGTTTGATTTTAATAATCTTGATATCAAACCGCCAATATTTTTCATTTCATTTTCAGATTTGACAATTATTTCTGATAATACTTTCATACTCAATATCTATAATTATCAGACTTGAAAGGACCTTGAACTGGAACACCAATATAATCAGCTTGCTCATTTGATAATTTAGATAAAGTTGCACCTACTTTTTCCAAATGTAATGTAGCAACTTTTTCATCTAAATGTCTTGGTAATGTATAAACCTTATTTTCATAATTTTTAGAATTTTGCCAAATTTCAATTTGTGCTAAAACCTGATTGGTAAATGAAGCACTCATTACGAAGCTTGGATGGCCAGTTGCACAACCTAAGTTAACTAACCTTCCTTTTGCTAATACAATTAAACGCTTACCATCTTGAAATTCAACCTCATCGACTTGAGGTTTAACTTCTGACCATTTCATATTTTGTAATGATTCAACTTGTATCTCAGAATCAAAATGACCTATATTACAGACTATAGCTCTATCTTTCATTTCTCTCATGTGATCAACTGTAATAACATCTTTATTTCCAGTGGCGGTTACAAAAATATCTCCTCTTGGACAAGCTTCTTCCATTGAACATACTTCATAGCCTTCCATTGCAGCTTGCAATGCACAAATTGGGTCAATTTCTGTTACAATTACTCTTGCTCCACCCTGACGAAGAGAAGCTGCTGAACCTTTACCAACATCACCAAATCCCGCTACTACAGCTACTTTACCAGATAACATTACATCTGTAGCCCTCCTAATGCCATCAACTAAAGATTCTCTACATCCATATAAATTGTCGAATTTAGACTTTGTAACTGAGTCATTGACATTTATAGCAGGAAAGGGAAGATCACCCTTTTCAGCCATTTGATATAATCTTAAAACACCTGTTGTTGTTTCTTCAGTTACTCCTTTAATACTGTTCTTTACCTTTGTAAACCAACCTGGAGAAGATTTAAGTCTATACATTATTTGACCTTTAAGCGCCTCTTCCTCTTCATTAGCTGGTGAAGCAAGCACTCTTTCTCCACTTTCTGCTTTAGCTCCCAAAATAATGTAAAGTGTAGCATCTCCACCATCATCTAGTATCATATTAGCAAACTTATCTTCAGACCATGTGAATATTTTATCAACATACTCCCAATACTCTTTTAAAGTTTCACCTTTTTTAGCAAAAACTGGAATATTTTGTATAGCTATAGCCGATGCAGCATGATCTTGTGTTGAAAATATATTACAACTAGCCCATCTAACAGTAGCTCCAAGACTTACCAAAGTTTCAATTAATACCGCTGTTTGTATTGTCATATGTAAACAGCCTGCAATTCGAGTCCCTTTTAGTGGTTGATCTTTTGCATACAATTCTTTACAAGCTATTAATCCAGGCATCTCTGTCTCAGCAATTGATATTTCTTTTCTTCCCCACTCGGAAAGATTGATATCCGATATTGAATAATCTTTCATAATAATCCTTATTAATATTTATACTTCTATAGCACCTTAACTATCTTTTGAAAACTATGAATTCAACGCATTTTAATTTCATGCTTTTAAATTTTTAGAAAACTTACCTTTACAATACCTCCAACACATTCGTTATTTTGGTTAAATCTATTTAAAGCTTCAATAGTACCACCATGCGCAAGAACTATTTGTTTTGAAATGGATAAACCCAAACCAGAATGATTGCCAAATTTTTCATTCCTCGGTCTATCTGTATAAAATCTATCAAAAACTTTGTTTAAAGTTCCATCTCTGAATCCTGGACCATTATCCTCAACTAGGACAATTATAGACTCTGAATTTTTTTCTAAACGTATATTTATAATTTGTTTATCATTTGAAAAAGAAGCTGCATTTTGTATTAAATTATCAAAAACCTGCGCAATCTTATTTTCATTACCAAAAATATAAATATCTTTGGAATACTTTAAAAAGTTTATATTACAATTAATCGTAGATGATCTTATATCAATCAGAGTTTGAAGTAGATTTGAAATATTTATTTTTTTCATTTTTATTCTAGATAATTCTGAATCTAGTCTTGACGCTGCTGAAATATCATTTATTAATCTATCAATTCTCTCAACATCATTTTGGATAACTTTAATTAAATTTTTCCGTTCACTTGCACTTCTGACTTTACTAATTGTTTCTGAAGCAGACCTCACCGATGTTATAGGATTTTTTAATTCATGTGCGACATCCGCAGCAAATTGTGCTATATGGTCTATTCTTTTTTGTAATTCATTAGTCATTTTAAAAAACGATCTAGCTAGTTTACCTATTTCGTCCTTTCTAAATCTAAATTCACTTAAATTAAAAGTTTTCATCATTTTGTCTTCTGCTATTTTATCTGCCTCATTTGATAACTTTACTATCGGGTTAGTAATTGATTTTCCAAAATAAAGAGCAAGAGTTATAGTCGCTAGTAAAATTAAGCCAAATGCCTTAAAAAGTTCAGTTTCCAAGCCCACTAATTCTTTTTCTATTTTATCACCTGAAACTGATAGAAGGACTGCACCTCTTACCATACGAATGTTCTTAATAGGAATTGCAACTGATAAAAATAAATTTCCACTTTTATCTTGTCTGAGAACTTTTGTGTTTTTACCCTTGAGAGCCATAATAACTTCTGGAAAATCTTCAAATGAAAATTTTCTATTATCAACATATAATGGAAGATTTAGTGGTTTTGATATAATATTTGAAAATAAAAATACAAAGTCTGTGAAATAATTTTTTAAAGAAAAATCCTTGTCTACGGATGGTAAAGGGCTCACTTTAACAAATGGACTATATTTCATGCTTGCTTTTGTATCGGCTATTAAGTTTCCATATATATTAAAAAGTCTTGCTCTTATATTAGATCCGTAATTAACTTTAGGAATAAGACTTTGTAACGCAGGACTTGAAATTTGATTGTTTTGAATTAAGCCATATTGATTTTCTGCCAACGCAAGTGCTTTTGTAAGAGTAAGGCCTTGCCTTTCTATAGCTGCAAACTCAGATTCAATTAAAATGTCTTGATACTTGTTGAAATAAATAATAATGATGGGATATAATAAAACCGGCAATAGAATTATAAATAATATTCTCATTTTGAGAGGAAAGTGAAATTTCTTTATAATTCTAAAAAGTTTTCTCAATTTTCATACATCTCTATACCTATACCCAACACCATACAAAGTCTCAATACAATCAAAATCTTTATCAAAAACTCTAAATTTTCTTCTCATTCTCTTTATATGACTATCAATAGTTCTATCATCTACATATATAGTTTCTCCATATGCTGTGTCTATGAGTTGATCTCTATTTTTTACTAATCCTGGTCTAAGTGCCAATGTATAAAGTATTAAAAACTCTGTCACAGTCAGTCTAATCTCTTGTCCTTTCCACTTACAAAGATGCCTGTCTGGATCAAGGGACAAATCATTTCTTTGGATCATTTTATCTGATGAATCTGAATTTTTAAATAAAGTCCTTCTAAGAACTGCTCTTATTCTTTCTATTAATAGTTTTTGCGAAAATGGCTTAGTTATATAATCATCAGCACCCATTCTAAGACCAATTGCCTCATCAATTTCATCATCTTTACTAGTTAAAAAGATAACTGGCACATCATTAGAAACCCTTAGCCGTTTTAAAAGTTCCATACCATCCATTTTTGGCATTTTAATATCTAATATAGCTATATCTGGAGAGTTTCTCTGTAATGCAACAAGTCCTTGTTCACTATCATTATAAGTTTCAACTGACCAACCTTCTGCTCTTAAGGCAAGGGAAACAGAAGCTAAAATATTACTATCATCATCGACAAGAATTATCTTTTCACTCATTATTTCACCTATATTTAAAAAAATAATTAATTATATAATTATTTGATGAGAAAATTTAGGTTTATTCAAGGCTAAATTAAGTTAATTTATGTTAAACAACACCATTAATGAGCTTCAGCCCAATTATTTCCAACACCTACATCTACTTTTAAGTTAACTTTCAAAGGTACCATTGGTAGATTAGCTGTTTCCATTATGGGTACAATAACGTTTGTAAATTCTTCAATATTTTTGTCTTTTATTTCAAATACCAACTCATCATGAACTTGCATCAACATAGAAATTTCTTTTTTATTCAATAACTGTTTATGAATTTTAATCATCGCAAACTTAATAATGTCTGCAGCAGTACCCTGAATAGGAGCATTAATAGCTTGCCTTTCTGCAAACCCTCTTAGCTTTTGGTTTTTAGAATCACTATCTCTGATATAAATACGTCTATTAAATAAGGTTTCTACATACCCATCAGTATCTAAATTAGACTTAATTTCTTCCATATAATCTCTAATTCTTGGAAACCTGTAAAAGTATGAACTGATAAAATCCTTTGCTTCATTTACAGAACATTTCAACTGCTTTGCAAGACCATATGCAGAAATACCATAGATAATTCCAAAGTTTATTGCCTTTGCCTTTCTTCTAAACTCTGAAGTTATTTCTTTTATTGGTATACCAAAAACTTTAGAGGCAGTATCTGCATGGATATCTAAATCATCATTAAACGCATCCAACATGTTATTTTCATCTGCAATATGAGCAATCAACCTTAATTCAATTTGAGAATAATCCATTGAAACTAATTTAAAGCCTTCCTTTGGCTCAAAGGCTGTTCTAATTAATCTCCCCTCTTCTGTTCTAATTGGTATATTTTGTAAATTTGGATTGGAAGAGGAAAGTCTTCCTGTACTTGCTCCAACCATAGAATAGTTAGTGTGTACTCTATGTGTTTTAGAGTTTATTTGTTCAACTAATGCATCTGTATAAGTGCTTTTAAGTTTAGAAAAATGTCTCCAACTCAAGATAAATTCTCCGATTTCGTATCCCATATCAGATATTTTTTCTAATATTTCAACGCTTGTTTGCCAGGAGCCATTTTTTGAACGTTTGCCACCTTCAATTTTCATCTTATCAAATAAAATTTCTCCTAACTGTTTAGGAGAACCTATATTGAAATTAATTTCACTCAATTTGAATATTTGCTCTTCCAATTTATTAATCTGACTTGACAAGTTTTTAGAAATTTGACTTAGTTTTTTTTTATTAATTATAATTCCTTTATTTTCCATTTCTAATAATACATTTATCAATGGATTTTCTAGTCTTTTATAAACTGTAAACTTTTTATCATTTATTATTCTTGGTAAAACTCTGTTATAAATTGATAAAGTTATGTCAGCATCCTCAGCTGCATAATTTAGAGCATCTAAAGGAGATAATTGATTAAATGAAATTTTATTTTTTCCTTTTCCACAAATATCATCATATTTTATGGTATCATGGTTCAATTCACGTAATGCCAAAGCATCTAATTTGTGACTATCTACTCTTCCTGGATCAACAACATATGAAATACACATAGTATCACCAACAGGATTTAAGTTAATACTACCATTATGTTCTTGTTTCATTACTAATGAATCGTATTTAATGTTATGACCAATTTTTAAAATTGAACTATCTTCTAGAAGTGGTTTAATTAAGCAAATTGCATCATCGAATGGAATTTGTTTATATGATTTTACATCGTCAAAAATAAAACCCGACTGGTTGTTTTCCAAATTTATCCCATGTCTAAGGGGTATATAACAAGCCTCACCTTCTTCAAAAGATAATGATAAACCAACTAAGTTAGCATTTTTGGCATTTAAAGAGTCTGTTTCACAATCTACGGCAATAGTAGATTTATTATAACATCTATCTATAAAAAGTTTTAAATCTGACAAATTTTCAATTAAATAATAATTTTTTGAAATAGATTTAAATTCCTGATCGTGTTTAATAATATTTATATTTGAAACTTTTGATTCTTCTTTGATTTCTTCTTTCTCAATATTTTCATATTTATTTAATAGACTTTTAAATCCGTGCGCTTTTAAAAAAGGAATTAATTTATTAAGTTCCAAAATAGAATTTATTTTGAACTCATCAATGTTTGAATTAACTGGTACATCTTTTTTTAAGGTTACTAATGATCTAGATAATCTTGCTTGATCAGCATATTCTATTAAATTTTCCCTTCTTTTATTTTGTTTTATTTCAGTTGCTCTGGTTAACAGTTGTTCTAAATCACCGTATTGATTTATTAACTCCGCAGCTGTTTTTACACCAATTCCAGGAACTCCAGGTATATTGTCACTGCTGTCACCTGCAAGTGATTGAACATCGATCACTTTACTTGGATAAACCCCAAATTTTTCAAAAACTTGCTCATCATTGATCCAATATTGTTTCATTGGATCAAATAATATTGTATTATCATCGACTAATTGCATAAGATCTTTGTCACTAGAAATTATAATTACTTTTTTATTTGTTTTTTGGGCAATGTTTGAATATGTAGCTATTAAGTCGTCAGCTTCAAAACCTTCCATTTCAACAACAGGTAAGCCAATAGCATTAGTTGCTTCTCTAATAATTGAAAATTGGGGAATTAATTCTTCCGGGGGATCAGATCGATTAGCTTTATATAAATCGTAAAGATCATTCCTAAATGTTTTTCTTGCAACGTCAAATATAACAGCTAAGTACATTGGTTTAAAATCATCAATCAGCTTGAGTAACATTTTTGTGTAACCAAACACTGCATTGACGGGCACCCCATTTTCATTTGTCATAGAGGGTAACCCATAAAAAGCTCTAAAAATATAACCTGAACCATCAATTAATATTAAATTATTCGGGTCATTCATTTTTATATCTGGTCTTTTAGTGTGTTTTAAATTATCGCTCATTTAAGATTATTTTAAAAAAATATTACAGTTATTATATTGATATTATATTATAAATAAATTGATGTAATTGTCATTAAATCATAAAGATCTGATATTTTTTTTTAAATATGAGAAAAAATAATAAGAAAGATTATAAATGAATAAAAATTATTGGGAAATTCCAGATAATAAATTAGCGTTAGAAATTAAAAATCTTAATAAATTCTATAATGGAGATACAAAAAATATTGCATTAAACAATGTATCTTTAAATGTTCCAGCTGGAAGTTTTTTTGGTCTTTTGGGTCCTAACGGTGCAGGTAAATCAACTCTGATAAATATTATTTCTGGAGCGGTAATTAAAAGTTCTGGCAATGTGATAGTGTGGGGTTATGATATTGATAAACATAGAAAACAATCAAAACTAGCAATAGGTGTTGTACCACAAGAGTTAAATATTGATGCTTTTTTTACTCCTCAAGAAACTTTAAACTTACATTCTGGTATGTTTAATGTTCCAAAAAAATCTTGGAGGACAGATGAATTATTGAAATTAATGGATTTAAGTAATAAAGCTACGAGTTATAGCCGAACATTATCTGGTGGAATGAGAAGAAGATTACTAGTGGCTAAAGCAATGGTACATTCACCACCAATTGTTATACTAGACGAACCTACCGCAGGGGTAGATATAGAGTTAAGACAAAAATTATGGAAATATTTTAAAAAATTGAATGAACAAGGTGTTACTATAATATTAACTACACACTATTTAGAAGAGGCAGAAAATTTATGTGACCATATAGCTATTGTTAATAAAGGTGAAATTATTACAAATGAAACTACAAATTCTCTTCTTACAAAATCAAACAAAAAAATCATTAAAATCACATTAAGTAAAAATGAAATTTCGATAAAAGATAAAAATTTTCTTAAAAATATTGGACAAATAATAATTCATGAAAATAAAGTAGAATTGCACATTAATCCTAATAAAATATCTACAAAAAAAGTCATTGAAACCTTATATGAATCAAACTTGGATATAATAGATTTATCCACCAAGGATGTTAGTCTTGAAGATATTTTCATTGATATGACAAACAAAAACAACCGTAAATTATAAATGATATGGTTCGTTTACATGTTAAGATGTAGAGATAATTCAATCTACACTGGCATAACTAATAACTTAGACAAACGAATTGGAGCACATCTGTCAGGAAATGGATCCAAATATCTTAGAGGAAAATTACCGGTCAAATTGATTTATAAAGAAGATTTTTCAAATAGAAGTAGTGCTAGTAAAAGAGAAATAGAAATAAAGAAACTAAAGAAAAAAGAAAAAGAATTATTAATAAAATCTGCAAAATAACTTTAAGGGAGAAAATATGTCTAAATCAAAATATGTTTTTATAGTTTCTATGAATGTAAAGTCAGAGTTTGAAAGTCTCTTTAATGAAGTATACGACAAGGAACACATACCTTATTTATTGGAAGTGCCAGGAGTAAATAAAGTCACAAGAGGTCAAGGTGTTCCTTTTATGTTATCTATTGGAGGTAAAACTAAGTCAATGGATGCTTCAAGTCAAAAGTTTGTAGCAATGTACGAAATAGAAAATCCAGATGTAGTTAACAGTAGTGAATGGTCTGTAGCCGTAGAAAAAGGTCGATGGAGTACTCACGTAAGGCAACATACAAGCGAAAGGTCTCATTTTATGTATAAGTACTGTTAACCTTTAAAATATAACAATTAAAATTATTTTTTTGACTTTTTCAAAGGTATGAGTTCATACTAGTTTTAATTATTTATACTTTGGGGGGGTGTAAAGATGACAAATATAATTGAAACAAAATTTGGAACCTTAGTTAATACAAGCAAAATTGCTGCAGGTAGCGCGTCTAGCATAAAAAAAACTGGAGCTTTTTATAATTTTTCTATCAGAGTTAGCCAAGATGATATTCGTGAGTACTCCTTTACAGACTTGGCAAGAGCTGAATATATGAGAAGAATTATAATAGGTCATCTTGAAGAAAAAATTAAAAAAGAGTCTAAAGGCTAATTAATATATTGTGTAATACGAATACTTAAATTTATTTGATAACCTTTTATAATAATTATTATTGTTAAAGATATTTAATTGATAAATATATGTCAGATTTTTAAGCTGATACATATTGTTTAATTATAGAAAATTCATATAAATTGATTAATTTTTAATAACAACGATAGTTTCTGCATAAATAAATTACATAAACCCAATTTGTATTGAAAAAAACTTTGAGATACGTCAAATTTTGTTCAATATAATTCCAACCATGGGGGAAGATCATGGAGTATAAATATGTTTTTTGCAATTATGTTAGTATGTTCGCCAATGAACTTAATCCACCACGAAAAAGAATGTTTTGGGATTGAGGATACTAAAGGCTACTATTCAACAGAAGCTAAATGTAATAAAAGAATAAATGAAATGGAAAATGAGTTATTACACGTCATAAATTATCCAGCAGTTATAAGCAAGAATTGCATTAAAGTTAAATTAGAATCTGTATAATTCTAACTTAAAAAATTTAGAATTTTTATTTAACTCATTATATATAAATTCTTTTAAGAATATTAGTTTAGATAAATATTTATTGATTTGTGCATAGCTTGGCAAATAAGAAATGTAATAATTATTATTTTCAACTAAACCAATTATCATATTCCAAATAGGTTACAATAATTGCTAAAATAATATATGCACTAGCATACCATTTAAAAATATAGGGGTGTGGTTTTCCATTTTTTTTCAATTTGTGTCCTTTTAAAAAAATATTGTTATTAAAATATGTACCCAATGCCAAGACTAAGCAACCAAAAAGCGCCAAATAATAAATGTAAAAAAATAGAAAAATAAATTGCTTTTAAAAACTTGTTTTTACCATTATCCCACCAACTGACAAATATATATATAAACTTTGAAAATTTATTCTCTCCGTCATTCCACCAATTAGTAAATTTTTTTTCTGTCAGTTTTCTGTTCATAAGTAACTTTAGGACAACCAATAAATATTTTCAATTTTTAAAATTTGAAATATGGTATGACTTAAATGTTAATTTAATTTTTATTAAAAAATAAATCGTAACATTAGTGTATAATTATACTTTAAGATTTTAATCATCAATAAGTGCATATATCATGTTATTTATTTAACTATAAATTGGTACCCCATATTTGGATTGGTAAGTATAGAAGGGCTAATAAAAAAGAAAATGTAACCCTTTAACAAAATAAAAAATGTTACAACACATAAAAATATTTTTAGTTCTTTTCTCATAATTAGTACTTAACATGTATTAATCAATTTTAATAATAGATTATTACTTTCATTATTTACATTCATCAGATGCCACCCATTCTGGCAAAGGTTCACCTCCGGTGTAATGATTATGTGCCGGTGTTTCTCTAAAAAGACAATATACATCTTCTTTAGTAATATTTAGTGTTTCCTTGAGAACTTCAGATATACCGTCAACAAGAGCTTTTTTTCTGCTCGCATCTCTCCCGGGTCTCAAATCCACGTCAATAACTGGAAGACCATCACCTATAAAGCCAAAAGCCTCTCTAATAGAAACATAATCATATTTAACTTCTTTGGGAGCTAATGTTTTTAATACAACTTTTCTTACTTTGCTGTGTATTTGTTTTTTAATATCTGTAGATACTCCTTCAGGTAAATCTATTCTAATTAATGGCATTGTTACTCCTATAGATATTTTAAATATTAAGTAAAAACATACTAATCTAACGAGATATTATACTTAAAGTATTCTCCTTTTAGTTTATACATCAAGTAATACAACAAAGTTAGTTTAATCAGAGACAAAACTTTATGAGATACGTTTATAGCAGTTCTAGTATAATTTAGAAGTTTAGGATATGTATCAAAGTTTTTCGTCACTAGCTTTTATTAATTTATTAAGTGTATTTTTTATTCTTATTTTTAATTGTTTTGATGATGTAATTTCACATGTCCATAAAAATCTTCTGGTCCAATCACCATTTACATAGTCTAACGATATATAGTCTAAGGTTCTTCTAAATATCCAACCAATAGGTCTAAGTGTTAGAGTTTTTTCTTTATCAATTTCATTAAGTGTTTGATTAATAAAAATTACATTTTCAGTAAGTTCGTATGAATGATTTACAGAAAAAATATGAAGTTCATTTAAATTAATACCTAAAATTTTAACATGATCACTAGATATGAAATTATAACCTCTCTTATCTTTATCACAAATTAATGTCTCCCCTTCTAGAGATGCAAATGACTTGTTAGAAATTACTATAAATAGTATTAATGAAAATATTCTATTCATTATCTACACAGCTATGTCTTATTTTGATTATTAAATGGCATTGTTATGAGTTTTATCATATAACCATAAAAAACTGGAAGCATTAAAACTTTAAGTGCAGCACCCATTTTTTCTATGTCACCCCAATTGTCATACTTTCCTCCAGTCAAGGCAATTAAACCAATTAACATTCCCAACCATCCAAAAAAAATGGCTCCTTTTCCAAAATTGGTTATATAATGTTCTTTTTTATTCTGAATAAGAGAGTAGCCAAATGCTCCACCAAAAACAATTAGAATACTATTAATATCTACATACAAGAAAATACCAATTTGGAATAATGCACCCATTACTAAAAACAAGCAAATTAGTAGTCCTAAATATTTACTCATCATTTAACTCTTAAAATCTCATAATTTACCTTAAGATTAATTAATAACATAACATATATTGCACCAAATGTTTCTCACTTTGTTTCACAGTTTTAATTTAAAATAGAAAAAATATAATAATTACAATGAGTTATTTTTTAGAATGGTGCGGCTGAGAAGACTCGAACTTCCACGGGTTTTATCCCACAGCGACCTCAACGCTGCGCGTCTACCAGTTCCGCCACAGCCGCATATAAAAGATCATGTTTGCGATAACAAAACAATATGCATATTGCAAGTTAAATATTATATTAACAAATATATAGTTAGGATTATTAGATTGACTGATTTAATTGAATGGAAAATATCTAACGAGTTGATAGATTATGACTTTGCTATTTTAGAAATGGAAAAAAGAGTTTTAGATATAAAAAGAAATTCTAAAAAAGAATTAGTTTGGCTTTTGGAACATAAATCTATTTTTACAGCAGGAACATCTGCAAAAAATGAAGATCTAATTAATAATAAAGTAGAAATTCGATATACTGGAAGAGGAGGTCAATGGACTTGGCATGGTCCAGGACAAAGAGTGGTTTATTTAATGCTTAATCTTAAAAACAGACTACCTGATATAAAAGCATATGTATATGCTCTTGAAGAGCTTATTATTTCATCTTTAAGTGATTTCAATATAAATGGTATGAGAGTAAAGAATCAACCTGGCGTCTGGGTTAGGAATAATAATGGATTTCACAAAATTGCAGCATTAGGTATTAGAATTTCAAGTTGGATCAGTTATCACGGTATATCCATAAATTTAAATCCTAATCTTGAAGAATTTAGAAATATTATACCATGCGGGATTCAAGATGGAGGAGTAACCAGTCTACACAGATTAAATGCGAAAATTTCACTTCAAGAGCTAGATTATACCCTTCACAAATATTTCAAAAAAATTTTTGAAGAAAATGGTTCATTTTGTATTAAATGAATTTTTATTATTTGAAAAGATCCACAAAACATTTTTGTATAATCTTATCAGCTCTCAAACTATCTTTTTTTAAAACATTAGCACTATCTTTATTTCCTAAAAACCCATCTTTTGGACCTTCATAATGTAATATTTGATTTCGTCTAAATCTCAGCCAATGAAAGTCTCGTGAATTTTTAAAGTGATTTATATCTAGTCCATCTATATAGTCTAAATTATTTTCATCTGATAAAATGTTATCTATAATTGTTAATGATAAGATTATGGTTGTTAACCACATTTCATTTTGATTAGCTTTTTTATATTCTTCTAATAAAATTTTATTTTGTGGATTTAAATAATTTACATAATCATGTATGTTCATTTAGATATCGCTTTGAATTGAATTAGTTAATAATTAACGTTACTGCCTGAGACAATCTAAAAAATAGACAATTCTATTTAACTCATTATTTATTTTTTTTCTTTTTTTAGAAGCTTCTTCTTCATAACCCCAATTTTGAGCTTGCCACAATTCATCTAAATACGATAATTCAAAAATATTTTTCTTGATTGTATCATTTTTTAAAACGCATAATGCTAAAAATATAGATCCTGTTATATTTGTAATTCTGTGCATAACTGCAATTTCTAGATCAGAGAATTTAGTTAAAAATTTATTAATTTTATGTTTAATTACTTTGTTTTGTCTTACAGGCATTATTCCATTAAAAACATTTATCTTATTATTAATATATTTTTCAATTTTCGTTATAATTGGATTCCAGTTTTTGCTTTGCCATTGAGCTAAATCATTAGGATTTTCTGCTCTATAACAAATAAGATCTGTATCAATGAAATTCAGTATTTCATCAATATATAATTTTCTATTAATGTATATCTTATCAATGGATGTAGATATAATACCATAAAAAATCATGTCGTCTGTATTTATTAAGTTAGTATCTTGGTTCCATTCCTTATAAATTTCTTCAGCTATTTTTGCATTTGAAATTATTAATTTTTTCTTCAAAGGAGTTCTTAGAATATTATCATCTAATAAAATTTCATAGGAATTGATTGAATTTTCTTTTACTTGTACTGTTTTCCAAATTTTTTTCATTTTAAACAAATAATGTTTTCATTAATTTACTTAAATCATTTGCATTATTGACCAAGTGAGTTGCCCCTGCAGACGTCAATAATTCTCTACTATTGTACCCCCAAGTTACACCTATACTTACAATACCAGCATTCACACCCAAGCCAATATCATTTATTGTATCACCAATCATCACACAAAATTTATTGTCTACTCCTAAATCATTCATAGCTTTTATTGCCATAGCAGGATTAGGTTTAGGAATATTCTCGTCTGTACTTAGAGTAATATCAAAAAAATCTGTCAAATAATGCTTTGCTAAGCCATTAGTCAAACCTATACGGGACTTATTCGTAGCTATTCCAACCAACCAACCATTCGCTTTCAATTCTTGTAACAAATCAATTACTCCAGGATAAAGAGGTTCATTTTGTAACCCTAACCTTCCTTGTTCAGCATACCATAACCTATATGCGTCAGAGATTTGCTCTGGTGTCACTTCATAACCTGAAGGCATATATTCGTCTAACGCAGTTGCAAGTGGTTTTCCTATATTTTCCCTTACTTTTTTTGGGTTAGGGTCTGGTAAACCACACATTCTAAAAGCAGCAATTGCTCCTTCTACTATCATAATTGCTGAATCTACTATAGTTCCATCATAGTCAAACAAAGCTAATTTCAAATCCTTGGACAATCGAATACCTCCAAATGTTATGTGAATACTTTATTTATGTTTTTCGGTATTGTTAAACCGAGGAAATTGAGATTTTTTTTAAAATTATCTGAAACTTCAGCCTCTATTAATTCATTTGAAGGCATTCTAATTGAATAAGCGTGTAATTGTAAGCTCTTTATATCTTCGTGACGCCATTTAATTTGAAAAAGATTTTCATGTTCCATAAGATTATAGTCAGACGAACACACACCAAATGAACCGGAGTATTTCTTATCCCCAACAATTGGACAATTCATATATTCTAAGTGAACTCTTAACTGATGTGTTCGACCAGTTTTTGGATAAAGAGCCATAAGGGCAACTCTTGAACTAACTTGATCTAAAACTTTATATTCAGTGATTGCTTTTTTTCCTCGATTATTATCAATAATCATTTTAAGTTGTCCCTTGATACCAGCTTTAATTATTGGAAGTTCAATAACACCATTTTCAGTTTTTGGACAAGGTGAAACAATAGCTAAATATGTCTTGACTACTTTTCGTTTCTTAAAATAATTCGAAAATTTTACAGCTGATTGTTGGTCTTTTGCTACTAGTAATAATCCAGATGTATCTTTATCAATTCTATGAATAAGTTTAGGAACGTTAGCGTCTTTAAATAGATATTTTAACATATCATCTATATGATATTTTTGTAAACTTCCACCTTGGACAGCAAGTCCTGAGGGTTTGTTCAAAGCTATATATTCGTTTGTCTCTTTAATGAAGATTTTTTTATAAAGATTACGATAATATATATCAGTGTGATTATCAAAACCTTGCTTGGTATCATTTTTGTCAAAGTTTATATCGGTTGAATAAAATATTATTTGACCTGACTTAACTTTAACCGATGACTTTACTTTTTTATTATCTAATAAAATCAGTCCTAATCTCAAGGATTTTTCTAATACTGATTGATTAATATACCCTAACAATCTTCTCAGACATCTATCAAACCTTGACCCATTTTCTGATATTGGGACCTGAATATTTCTCATTCTAAATTATTTCATCCTTGATCATAATATTTATCTAAACACCAAATATCCAACCCTCTTTCTTAGAGAAATCTGGAACATTCCATATATTTTTTCGAGAAGAAAAATATCTTAAAGCTGCTGAGGAAATAATTGCATCAGCATCATCTTGGTCTGGACCACCAATTTCTTTATTTTTATCAAGTTCTTTTGAATTAAAAAAACACAAACTTTTATTAATATTTTCAATCGTATATCCATAATTTTTAACAGGTTTCACAGATGAAAGTCTAAAATAATATGTTGGAAAAATTTCTACAAAAACACTTTTATTTGACATTTCACAATTATCAAAAGGCCATATATTGACTCGCTTTTCAAATAAGTTAAGTATTCTCATTCCTGCCAAAGAACCTGTCCCGACTGCGCCTGGACCAACACAATTAAAAGTTGGACTAGGTGAATGTATTTTGTTTTTAGAATAAACCTCAGTTAATCTTCTTCTACTGGTATATAGGTTACCTCTTGAATTTGGAGCGTTATAAAAGTTGAGATATGGTTTTTTTTTCCATATTTCACCTCCATATAAATTAACTTTTTCTTGGTTTATTTTATCGATCATTGACCATAGAATTTTTGCATTAATCGGGCTATCTTTAACACCTGGAAAATATGAAAAAAAATCATAAAACGGATATGAAAATGCAAAGTCAAATCCCACAAGTGATTTTTCTTTAACTAATATTTTATTTAGCCAATTTACTAAAGTACTGCGTGACCAGTATTTTTCTATTGGTTTGATAATTTTGGGGGCACCCATTCCATTTTTACATAGTGATACACTAATACCTTTTTGAAAATTATTTTTATCACCTGACCAATCTATTCCGATATAATTTTCAAAAATCATATTTTACTTCAAAAAAAACTGTCTTTGATGAAAGAACGGTTGGTATTATAAATTAATTTGTTTTTAACTAGCAGTAGCTTCCTTAGGTTCATCTGCACTTTCCGTTATACTTTGAACTGGTCCACTATCTATACCTCTTGCCGCTTCATCACGATCAACTAACTCTATTACTGCCATTTCAGCAGAATCGCCATATCTATAGCCTGCCTTAAGAACACGCGTATATCCACCTTTTCTATCCGCATATCGTGAAGCAAGTATTTCAAATAGTTTTGTTACCATTTTATTATCCCGTAACTTTGCAAAGGCTTGCCTTCTAGAATGTAGACTATCTTTTTTGGCCAAAGTGATAAGTTTGTCTATTATTGGCTTCATTGTTTTGGCTTTTGGCAATGTAGTTATTATCTGCTCATGCTTAATAATGGCTTGAGCCATGTTTTTAAATAAAGCTTTCCTATGAGAGGAAGTTCTATTTAATTTTTTTCCTTTAATTTTGTGTTTCATCTTTGTTTCCTAAATAATTTTTTAAAAGCTAGAATGGTTCTTCAATTCTTTTAACTAACTCTTCGATGTTCTCAGGTGGCCAATTTTCTATATCCATTCCAAGTTCTAAGCCCATCACCTTTAGCACTTCTCGTATTTCATTCAAACTTTTTCTACCAAAATTAGGAGTTCGTAACATTTCTGGCTCTGATCTTAAGACCAGATCTCCTATATATACTATATTATCGTTTTTTAAACAATTTGCAGATCTAACTGAAAGCTCAAGTTCGTCTACCTTACGAAGAAGGTTTTTGTTAAAAGGTAAGTCCTCTAAAACTTCTGCCACCTCTTCTTCTTCTGGTTCCTCAAAATTAATAAAATTATTTAATTGATCTTGCATAATTCTTGCAGAAAATGCGACTGCATCTTCTGGTGAAACTGATCCGTCAGTAGTAACTATAAGTGATAATTTATCATAATCAGTTTGTTGGCCAACACGAGCATTATCTACATTATACGAAACTTTTACAACAGGGCTGAAAATCGAATCAATTGGAATTACACCAATTGGTATATCTTCTTTCCTATTGATTGCAGAGGAAACGTATCCTTTTCCATTTTCTACAGTAAACTCAATATTAAGTTTAGCTCCTTGGTCTAAAGTACATATTTCATGATCTGCATTCATTATTTCAACTTCAGGTGGGCATTCTATCATTGCTGCAGTTACAGTTGAAGGTCCTTCCACATTTAAATTGATTTTTTTAACTCCATCAAAATCCATTCTTACTTTTATACCTTTTACATTCAAAATTATATCAGTAAGATCTTCTCTTACACCGGGTATTGATGAAAATTCATGAAGTACACCCTGGACTTGAATTGATGTAATGGCTGATCCCTGTAAAGATGATAATAATATTCGTCTAAGTGCATTTCCAATAGTTACTCCATAGCCTCTTTCAAGAGGTTCTGCTATTATTGTCGAAGTATACTCAGGATTTTTCTCTTCTCTCACTTCTAGCTTAGACGGCTTTATTATTTCTTTCCAATTCTTTTCAATCATGATTACTCTCTATAAATTAAAAACTAAGTTTTGTATTTGCTTTAGATAAAATGTCTAAACTCTTCTTCTTTTTTTTGGTCTACAACCATTGTGTGGTATAGGTGTCACATCTCTTATGGAGTTTACTTGAAATCCAATGGTTTGAAGAGCTCTTAAAGCAGATTCTCTGCCAGATCCAGGACCTTGAACTTGAATGTCGACTGTTTTTACACCATGTTCAGAAGCTTTTTTTCCCGCATCTTCAGCGGCAAGTTGTGCTGCATATGGAGTAGATTTTCTTGAACCTTTAAACCCCATGCTCCCGGACGATGACCAGGAAATTGCGTTACCTTGTATATCAGTTATAGTGACAACTGTATTATTAAATGATGAATTAACATGAGCAACTGCATTTGTTACGTTCTTTTTTTCTTTACGTCGTATTCTTGTTTGAGAAGGTTGTTTAACCATAATATTTTATTCTCCTTATAAGAATTATTTCTTTTTACCTGCAATTGCTTTTGCTGGACCTTTTCTAGTTCTTGCATTTGTATGAGTTCTTTGACCCCTAACAGGCAAATTTTTTCTATGTCTTAAGCCTCTTAAACAACCTAAATCTAAATATCTCTTTATATCCATAGAAGTTTTTCTTCTTAAATCACCTTCGACTAGATAATCAGCATCTATTATATCTCGGATTTTAGTAAGTTCATCTTCGGATAAGGTGTTAATTCTTTTATCTTCCGTTATTCCTACTTTTTTACAAATATTTTTTGATCCCGTTAAACCAATACCATGAACGTAAGTAAGTGCAATATGAACCCTTTTGTTAGTTGGTACATTAACTCCTGCAATTCGTGCCACATGCTTCTCCTTTTTAAACAAAATTAAGGATCTATCTAACTCAAATAAATCCGGGATTATAATCTTAACTAAGATACAGTCAACATTTTTAAAAGATCACAAAATCTTAACAATATCTTGAAACACCTTTTCTATACTTTGTGTCCCATTTATTGTATTCAGTCTTCTTAAACTTTTATAATATTCTATAACTGGGACAGTGTCTTTTTTGTAAACGTTTATGCGATTTTTTAGAATTAATGAATTATCATCATTTCTAGTATTTTTATCTTCAAGAGCTCTTTTATTTATTCTTTCTAACAATAAATTTTCATCAACTTCAATTTCTATAACTTTTTCTATTTCAATTTTTAAATCTTCTAATAATCCTTCTAAACCGATAGCTTGATTTAAAGTTCTGGGGAATCCATCCAAGATAAATCCATTATTACAATCTGACATTTGAATTCTTTTTTTAATCATAGCAAATATTATATCATCTGAGACCAAATCACCTCTGTCCATGATAAATTTAGCACTTTTTCCTAATTCAGTTTCAGATTGAACCTCGTCTCTTAGCATATCGCCCGTAGAGATTTGAACTATATTGAATTTATCAATTAACATCTTAGCTTGTGTCCCTTTGCCTGCACCTGGAGGCCCAAATAATATTAACTTCATCTACCTTCTACTGCCTCTTAACTTTGATTTTTTTATTAATCCTGAATATCGGTGAGCAATTAAATGTGATTGAGCCTGAGAAACTGTATCCATAGAAACGGTTACAACTATTAATAAACTAGTACCACCTAGATAAAAGGGAATTGAGTATTTTGATATTAAAATTTCTGGTAAAATACAAACTGCGGCTAAATATGTGGCGCCAATTGCTGTCAATCTTGTTAACACAAAATCTAAGTAATCAGCTGTTGGAGGACCTGGTCTTATTCCAGGTACATAACCTCCATTCCTTTTTAAGTTATCCGCAGTTTCATCAGGGTTGAAAACTATAGCTGTATAAAAGAATGCAAAAAATACGATTAAGCTTATGTATAATGCTAAATATAGAGGTTGACCTCTTCCAAAATACGAGTTCAAGGTTAAGATCCATTCTGAGCTGTTATTATCTAAACCAGAAAAAGAAGATAATGACGTTGGCAGGAGCAAAAGAGCTGAGGCGAAAATAGGTGGAATAACACCCGGCACATTGATTTTTAATGGCAGGTGAGAAGAATCACCTGCGAACATTTTATTACCCATTTGTCTTTTTGGATATTGTACAATTATTTTTCTTTGAGAACGCTCTATAAATACAATAAAAATTATAACAGCTATGGCAAGCACTAATATAGCGATAATTAAGAATGTGGAAATTGAACCAGTTCTACCTTGTTCTAAAATTTGCGCTATAGCTCTTGGTAGTTCTGCAACTATCCCAGAAAAAATAATTAAGGAAACACCATTACCTATACCTCTTGAAGTAATTTGCTCTCCCAACCAAAGCAAGAACATTACTGATCCAACCAAAGTAACTACAGTAGTTACTTTAAAAAAAACACCCGGATTATTAACTAGTGATCCAGACACGCCTGTTGTACTTTCAAGAGCAACTGCAAATCCATAAGCTTGAACAGTTGCTAGTAAAACAGTAAGATATCTGGTATATTGATTGATTGTTTTTCTTCCTGATTCTCCGTCTTTCTTTAATTGAGACATCTGTGGAGAAATGGATGTCATTAACTGCATTATTATTGATGCGGATATGTATGGAAGTATTGTTAGAGCAAAAATTGTCATACGACCTAAAGCACCACCTGAAAACATGTTGAACATTCCAAGAACACCATTATTAGCGTTATTGACAATCTCAGATAAAGCAACAGCATTTATGCCAGGAACAGGTATATACGTTCCTAATCTGTATACGATTAAAGCAATAAGAGTAAATATAATTCTTTGGCGCAGTTCAGTAGCCTGTCCTAGTACCCCGAACATACTTTCATTAGCCATTAATTAGACTCCAGATTTCTTAGAAGATTTAATAGAAGATTTCTGGTTTTCAATAATAGTAATTGAACCACCTAACTTCTCCACGCTATCTTTTGCTGAAATAGAAGCAGCAGAAACTTCAATATTAATTTTAGTTTTAATTTCACCTTTAGCCAAAAGCTTAATTCTAGACTTTAAACTTTTTACAACACCCAAATCTAACAATGTTTGAGAATTAATAATTTTTTTTGGATCAATTTTGCTATCATTAATTAGGTTTTCAATTCTGCTAAAATTTAATACAACAAATGGCTTTCTATTAATGTTAGTAAATCCTCTTTTAGGTAATCTTCTGTGAATAGGCATCTGGCCACCTTCAAAACCTTTAATAGATACTCCTGATCTTGCCTTTTGGCCCTTATGTCCTTTTCCAGAAGTTTTGCCTGTTCCAGAACCTATACCTCTACCTAATCTTTTTCTATTTCTTGTAGCATTTTTGTTATCTTTAATTTCACTTAAATTCATAGTTTTCCCCTAATCCAGTTCAATTTTGTTCTTCAGTTAACTTCAACCAGATGCTTGACTTTATTAATCATACCCCTAATTGAAGGGGTATCATTTAGAATCCTACTTCTACCAATTTTATTTAAACCAAGTCCTATTAACGTTTTTTTCTGGTCTGACTGTCTACCAATAGGACTTTTGATTTGAGTAACAACGAGTTTGTTCTTATCTAACATTACAATACCTAACTAGCTTTAGAGTTTTTATTTGTATCTGATTTTGGTTGGTTTCCAAAAATTTCGGCTACTTTTTTGCTTCTTTTATTAGCAATGTTTCTTGGGGAATACATAGAATTGAAAGCATCAAATGTTGCTTTTATCATATTATGAGGGTTTGAGGTTCCAATTGATTTTGCAACAACATCTTGAACCCCAAGCGTTTCAAATACAGCTCGCATAGGCCCACCTGCAATTATGCCCGTTCCAGATGGAGCAGTTCTTAATACAACTCTTCCGGCACCGTAATGACCTTTCATATCGTGATGCAAAGTTCTACCTTCCTTCATTGGAACCTTAACCATATTTTTTTTGGCATCGTCAGTAGCTTTTTTTATGGCTTCGGGTACTTCTTTGGCTTTGCCGGTGCCAAAGCCAACTTTACCTCTTTGGTCACCTACGACAACAAGCGCGGCAAATCCAAAACGTCTTCCACCTTTAACAACTTTGGCTACACGATTTATACCAACCAGTTTATCTATTAAGTCACTATCATCTTTATAATTTTTTTTATCCTGTTTATCTATTCTCGCCATTACAAACCCCTAAAATATTAATCCACCTTCTCTAGCTGCTTCAGCTAGATTTTTTACTCTGCCATGATAAACATATCCACCTCTATCAAAGACAACATTTTTTATACCTTTTGTTAAAGCTTTTTCAGCTATCAGTTTACCAACAACTGTTGCAACTTCTTTATTTCCACAATTTTTAAATTGTTTTTTTATCTTAGTTTCAAGGCTTGATGCTGATGCAATCGTAATACCTTCGTTGTCATCAATTATTTGTCCATAAATATGTTTACTTGACCTGAAAACAGATAGTCTTAGTTTGCCGAATGACTTAGCCTTCAAGGCTTTTCTATTTCTATTTTTTCTTCTATCATGTAAAGACATTGATTTATTCATAATTACCTCTATTTTTTCTTACCTTCTTTACGTAAAATAAATTCGTTCGCATACCTTATTCCTTTACCCTTAAATGGTTCTGGAGGTCTTTTCGATCTTATCATTGCTGCAAATTCACCAAGTTTTTGTTTATCAGCGCCAGAAATTGTAAATTTGGTGTTTCCATCCATCTTTACCAAAATACCTTCCGGTACTTCAATTTCAACAGGGTGACTAAGACCTAAACTAAAAGATAACTTTTTACCTTGCAATGTACCTCTATAACCGACACCTACAATTTCCATTTCTTTTGTAAAACCAACACTAACACCTGAAACAGAATTATTGATAAGAGCTCTAGTTGTACCCCAAATCGCCTTGCTTCTTGAATCACTGCTTTTTGGTTGAACTGATATTATTTTATCTTTTATTGTAACATTAACTGTTTCACTTACAGGAGCTCTTAATTCACCTTTTGGGCCTTTTGCCCAAAAATTATTACCCTCATGCTTAACTTCAATACCATCTGGGATTTTGATTATGGCCTGACCGATTCTAGACATCTAATTATACTCCTAAAATACTTGGCAAAGAACTTCACCACCAACGTGAGCAGCTCTTGCTTCATTATCACTCATGACACCTCTGGGAGTTGATAATATTGATATTCCAAGACCATTATATGTTCTTGGTAAATCGCTTATACCCGAGTAAACTCTTCTACCAGGGGTTGATACTCTTTTAATTTCACTTATAACAGGCTTGCCATCATAATATTTTAATTCTATTTTAAACTCATGAATTCCAGGCCTTTTTTCAAATTTAGAAAAATTACGAATATATCCTTCCCTTTTTAAAACATCTAATACATTAGCTCTAAACCGTGATGCAGGGGCTTCTACAACTGTTTTATTAGCTGACTGACCATTTCTAATTCTAGTTAACATATCTCCAAGCGTATCACTCATTGACATAATTAATACCTTTCTACCAACTTGATTTAACCATACCTGGAATTTGTCCAGATAAAGCTAATTCTCTTAATGCAATACGTGACATTTTAACTTTTCTATAATAGCCACGAGGTCTACCTGTAATTAGGCATCTATTTCTCAGCCTAATTTTTGCTCCATTTCTGGGCATTTCAGATAATTTTAGTTGAGCTTCAAAACGTTCTTCAATAGGAAGAGATCTGTTACTACAAATTGCTTTTAATCTATCTCTTCTTGATTTATTTTTTTTAACTTGTATTTCTTTATTTAAGTTTTTTTGTATAGCACTTTTTTTGGCCATCTATATCTCCTAATAAATTATTGTGAATTGAATGGAAAATCAAATCCGCTAAGCAATTCTTTTCCTTCATCATCTGATCTAGCTGAAGTAACAAAAATTATATCCATTCCTCTGACAGAATCCACGTTATCATATTCAATTTCAGGAAAAACAAATTGTTCCTTTAAGCCAAGAGCGTAATTACCATTACCATCAAAACTCTTTGGATTAACCCCTCTAAAGTCTCTAACTCTAGGTAGCGCTATATTAACAAACCTATCCACAAACTCATACATTTTATTTTTTCTAAGGGTTACTTTAACTCCGATAGGCATCCCTTCTCTTAATTTAAAGCTCGCATTGGCTTTTTTTGATTTAGTTACTATAGGTTTTTGGCCACTTATTGCAGCTAACTCCTTGACAGCGATTTCAATTTTTTTACTATCTTTAACTGCTTCGCCAACACCCATGTTAATTACAACCTTTTGAAGTTTTGGTATTTCTAAATCATTTTTATAATTGAATTTTTCTTTTAATGTATTAGCAATTTCTTTTTTATATTTTTCACGTAATCGGACAGTCACTTTAATCTCCATTTTACTTGTCTAATAAAGAGCCTGATACAACAGACATTCTTTTCTTGACACCATCTTTAAACTCAAACTTCACTCTTGTTGGTTTACCGTTATCAGGATCCACGTGCGAAACATTTGAAATATGAACTGAGGCTTCTATTTCTTCAATTTTACCTGGGCTTTCTTGTGTTGCTTTTCTGTGTCGTTTAATAATATTAACACCTTGAACTACAACTCTATCTTTGTCTTTTAATATAGACAAAACGTTACCAGACTTACCTTTATCTTTTCCGGCAATTACAATAACTGAGTCACCTTTTTTAATTTTAAACTTTTTATTCATTATAAAACCTCAGGAGCTAGAGATACTATTTTCATAAATTTTCTGCTGCGTAATTCTCGAGTAACAGGGCCAAAGATTCTTGTACCTATTGGCTCGTTACTTTTATTGACTAAAACAGCAGCATTTTTGTCAAATCTAATGCAAGTGCCATCATTTCTTCTAACTTCTTTCGAGGTTCTTACTATGACAGCTCTATGAACGTCCCCTTTTTTCACACGACCTCTAGGAATAGCTTCTTTAATTGAAACAACTATAACATCCCCAACAGCAGCGGAGGTACGTCCAGATCCACCTAGCACTTTAATACATTGAACTCTTCTTGCACCAGAGTTATCGGCCACTTCAAGATTACTTTGCATTTGTATCATATTATATCTCCAAGAAACATTCTAATTAGTATACAACTTCAAAACGCTTATTTTTTGAAATGGGAGTGCATTCTCTGATACTTACGACATCTCCAATATTGAATTTATTTTTACTATCATGAGCAGAGAATTTTTTAGATTTTGTTACAAATTTTTTGTATATCGGATGCATAATCTTTCTCTCAACTATAACAGTGATAGTTTTATCTGATTTATTGCTTGTAACTTTACCTGTTAAAATTCTTTTTGGCATATAACTATTCCTCAAACTTTGGTTGATACAACATTGTTTAAAATTGTTTTTATACAAGCTATTTCTTTTCTAATTTGCTTGAATCTGGCAGGATTTTCATTCTGTCCATTTGATACTTGAAAGCGGAGATTAAATTGTTCTTTTCTTAACAATTTTATCTGCTCTTTAAGTTCATCATCAGTTTTAACTTTTAAATCTTTGGGCTTGTACTTTGCCATTTATTCCTCTTTTTTATTCACCTAATCTTTTAACAACTCTAGTATGCATAGGAAGTTTTGCAGCTGCTAAACTCAAAGCTTCTTTTGCAGCAATTTCTGAAACACCGTCAAGTTCAAACATTATTCTACCGGGCTTAACCCTACAAATCCAAAAGTCAGGAGAACCTTTACCTTTACCCATTCTAACTTCAGCTGGTTTGCTTGAGACTGGAACATCAGGAAATATCCTTATCCAAACCCTGCCAGCTCTCCTTAAATGTCTTGTTATAGCTCTTCTCGCAGCTTCTATTTGTCTGGCTGTGACTCTTTCTGGCTCAATAGCTTTTAATCCAAATGATCCAAAATTAAGCTTAGTTCCACCTTTAGCTAAGCCGTGAATCCTACCTTTATGAGCTTTTCTAAATTTAGTTCTTTTGGGCTGTAACATTTTTACCCCTGATCCATAGATTTAATATTTGAACTTTTTACGGCACCTTGCATTTTTTTATCTTGAGCCATAGGATCATGTTCCATAACTTCGCCTTTGAAAATCCATACTTTTATTCCAGTTGTACCATAAGTCGTAAATGCAGTAGCTTCACCATAATCAACGTCTGCCCTTAAAGTATGTAAAGGAACTCTACCTTCTCTATACCATTCAGTTCTAGCAATCTCCGCACCTCCAAGCCTACCCGCACAATTTATTCTTACTCCTTCAGCTCCAAGCCTAATTGCGCTTTGAACAGCTCTTTTCATAGCTCTTCTGAATGCAACTCTTCTTTCAAGTTGTTGAGCAATGCCGTCAGCGACTAATTTGGCATCAATCTCTGGCTTTCTTATTTCTATTATATTAAGACTAACTTCTGAACCAATTTGCTTACTTAATGTATTTTTTAAAGTTTCAATATCTTGACCTTTTTTACCAATAACTAATCCGGGTCTTCCGGCATATATAGAGATTTTCGCTCTTCCAGCAGGTCTTTCAATTACAATTTTACTAACTGCAGCAGCTTTAAGCTTTTCAAACAAATATTTCCTAAGATTTATATCTTGATGAAGCAAGTCTGCATAAGATTTTCCACCAAACCACCTAGAGTCCCAAGTACGGTTAACACCTAATCTAAATCCAATTGGTTGTGTTTTTTGACCCATATTATTTACCTTCCTGTTCGGACAATAAAATTGTTAAATGAGAAAAAGGTTTGATGATTTTAGCACCACGACCTCTTGCACGAGCATGAAAACGTTTCATAACCAATCCTTTGCCAACGTAAGCTTCTTTTACAATAAGTTTATCTATATCTAGTGAATGATTATTTTCAGCGTTGGCAATAGCAGACCTAAGCGCCTTTTCTACATCATTAGATATTCTTCGTTTAGAAAATTGTAAAATAGAAATAGCCTTAGAAGCGCTTTGCTTTCTAATCATTTGAGCTACAAGGTTAAGTTTTTGCGGACTAATCCTAATGTTTTTTAACACAACTTTAGCCTCGTTGTCTAATTCTCTTCTTTTATTTTTCTCTTTCCCCATCTTTTCCTCTATCGCTTCGCCTTTTTGTCAGCTGTATGACCATAGTATGTTCTTGTAGGAGAAAATTCTCCTAATTTATGCCCCACCATAGTTTCAGTGATTGTTACAGGTATAAACTTTTTACCGTTGTAAACACCAAATGTAAGCCCAACGAATTGAGGCATAACTGTAGATCTTCTCGACCAAGTCTTTATTACGTCATTCCTACCAGACTCTCTTGCTAAGTCAGCTTTTTTTAGTAAATACCCGTCCACAAAGGGACCTTTCCATATAGATCTAGACATTGAGTTAACCTTACGCTTTTCTTCTTCTAATTATTAATTTGTCTGTTCTTTTATTATTTCTTGTTCTATATCCTTTTGTAGGCTTCCCCCATGGGGTAACTGGGTGCCTGCCTCCTGACGTTCTACCTTCACCTCCACCGTGAGGGTGATCAACTGGGTTCATGGCAACACCTCTTACAGAAGGTCTTTTTCCAAGCCATCTATTCCTACCAGCTTTTCCTAAATTAGTGTTTTGATTATCAGGATTCGACACAGCTCCAATTGTGCATAGGCAAGAAGAAAGTACAAATCTAACTTCTCCAGATACTAATCGCAAAATTGAATAAGACAAATCTTTTCCTATTAATTGTACATAAGATCCTGCTGAACGAGCAAGTTGACCTCCTTTACCTGGTTTAAGCTCAACATTATGAATGATAGTACCAACGGGAACGGATGAAAGTGGCATACAATTTCCCGCCTTGATATCAGCCTTGTTAGAAGAAATAACTTTATCATTCACATTTAGTCTTTGAGGAGCTATTATATACCTTAGTTCATTATCTTCATATCTTATTAGTGCTATATAGGCTGAGCGATTTGGATCATATTCTATACGTTCAACAAATCCATTAATATCAAACTTATTTCTTTTAAAATCAATTATTCTGTAACGTCTTTTGTGCCCACCACCTCTTTGCCACATTGTAATTTTACCAGAGTGATTTCTTCCTCCATTTTTGCTAAGACCTTCAGTTAGCCTTTTCTCAGGCTTGCCTTTATACAAGTCAGATTTATCTATAAGGACCAATCCTCTTTGTCCAGGTGTGTTTGGTTTATATTGTTTTAATGCCATGTTATACCCCCACCGATAAATCTATCGTATTACCAGGGGCAAGAGTTATTATAGCTTTTTTGGTATTTACCCTTCGACCTAAAATTCCCTTAAACCTTTTTTCCTTTCCTTTACGTAAAATAGTATTAACAGACTTAACTTTTACTGAAAAAATTTTTTCAATTGATAACTTTATATCAAATTTATTTGCAGAAAGTGGAACTGAAAAGACCATTTTATTAAATTCAGACATTTGAGTAGCTTTTTCTGTAATCAAAGGATTTAAAATGACCTGATAAGATTTATTAATACTAATTGCGTTATTATATTTTTTTCTAGGCCGTACACTCATGACAAACGTTCCTCAACGAATTTAAGAGCATCATCAATTATTATTAGATTATCTTTTTTTACAATATCGTATACGTTAATGCCTTCGTGCGAGAGAACATCTAAATGTTTAATATTATTTGCAGCTTTTACAAAATTTGTATCAACCTCACTACCTGAAATAACAAGTGTCTTACCAACCCCCATCTCATCTAATTTTTTCTTAAGAGTAGAAGTTTTTCCATCACATTTTGAACCATCTAAAATAATAAGTTTTCCAAATTTGAATTTATCAGATAAAGCGGATTTTAAACCTAATTTTCTTACCTTTTTATTTAAGCTATGAACATGAGAATGAACAACTGGGCCATGAGCCATACCACCACCTCTAAACTGGGAAACAGAACCAGAACCGTGTCTAGCCTTACCAGTACCCTTTTGCTTATACATTTTAGCTGTAGTCATTTTAATTTCACTTCGCGTTTTAACAGAGTGGTTGCCTAATCGCCTTTTGGCTAATTGCCATCTTATAACTCTAGCCATAATATCAGGTCTAGGAGATATTCCAAAAATATTAACGTCAAGAGATATTTCTTTACCTGACTTATTATTTAAATTCAAAGATTTAATTTTCAACTTTAGCTCCTTCGTTCACAGATATTTTACCATTAGTATCTTCAGAAACTGGTATTGTTGTATCTTTGATATCTTTAGTATTATCAGACGTTCTTAGGCCAGCAGGAAAAGGAACTGCCTTAGGAAGGTCATGTTTAACAGCATCGGATAAAGTTACGATACCATTTTTGGACCCTGGAACTGAACCTTCTACCAAAATCAAATTGTCGTCTTCGAGAAGTTTTACAATTTTAAGATTTTGAGTTGTAACCCTAACATTACCATATTGTCCTGCCATTTTTTTCCCTCTCCAGGTTCTACCTGGATCTTGGCTATTTCCGGTTGAACCATGAGCCCTGTGACTGATAGAAACTCCATGTGATGCCTGCATACCTCCAAAATTATGACGTTTCATTGAACCTGCAAAACCTTTGCCTTGTGAAATTCCCATTACATCTATTTTTTGACCAGCAACAAAATGGTTAGTACCAATTTTATCACCAACATTTAATAAAGCGTCTTCACTAACTCTAAATTCAACTATTTTTTCTTTAGGTTCAGATTTAGCTTTAGCAAAAAAACCTTTTAAAGGCTTATTGATATTCTTTAATTTTTTATTGTTAAAGCCTAGTTGAACAGCAATGTAACCATCTTTTTCTATTGATTTTGTAGATAAAACTTCAACATCCTCAAGTCTCAAAACAGTTACAGGAACATGCTCGCCTTTATCGTCAAAAATTCTCGACATTCCTAATTTTCTAGCTATCACGCCACAACGCATAATTTTATCCTTTAAATCTTAATTTCAACATCAACACCAGATGCCAAATCTAATTTCATGAGAGCATCTACTGTTTGAGGGGTGGGTTCAATTATATCTAATACACGTTTATGGGTTCTCATTTCAAATTGCTCCCGGCTTTTCTTGTCAACGTGGGGTCCTCTAAGAACCGTAAATCTGTTAAGAGACGTAGGCAATGGAATTGGTCCTTGAATTTTGGCACCAGTTCTTCTTGCTGTATTAACTATTTCAGAAGTAGATTGATCTAATATTCT
>QBYJ01000011.1 GCA_003282885.1 SAR116 cluster bacterium AG-325-F22 | reverse complement strand
GATCTGGAGAATTTGGCTATTACTAATCCATCAATAGAAATGTGACTATGAATATTATTTGATAACTGTTGTTCTATATTCATATTAACTTCCTATGAAATTTAAAAACTTCTTAATATGTTTAATTAGGTCATTTGTTCGCGTTTCTGTTAGCATATGACCGCCACTATTAAGAGTAACTAATTGTGAGTTATTACAGAGTTTCTGAAGTTCTATGCCGTGATACACTTTCATTAATTTATCATCAAGAGCATTGATAAATAGTTTAGGTTGTTTAAGTTTATGAAGTTCGTTTCCAATATTACAATCCAAAATGGATTTTAATCGTTGTTCCTTATTAACAACGTCAATACTGTCATTTTTCTGATTAAGTATATGCTCAATAAATTGCACCTTATATTTATTAATATATTCGGAAGAATATAAAAGATTATATTCACTTTTAAGATACATTATAGTTTCTAGATTTTTGGAATTATCTACTCTATTTTTTTGTATTGAAGTAAAGTCTTTATCTTTTTTATTCCAAGGGCTAATTAAAATAAGACTCTCACAATCTTCTATATGATTTTTTGCTATAAATGCTCCTAAACCACAACCAGTGGAATGACTTATAATATGAAATTTAACCCCTTTCCATTTTTCCATAGCAATATTGACAGCTAAAGCTTTGTTTTCAAGAGAACTATCATAAAAAGTGTTGAAAATGCCTAATTTCTCTGTTTCTACGTCATCATATTCCAGTAAGTTAAAATTATCTTTAATTAACTTTTTAAAGCTTTTTATGCCGATTGGTCCTTTTGTTTTTGGTAAAAGAAGTAGGACATTAGGTTTTTTTTTTAATCCAAAGCCACCACGAAAAACTAATTTCTCTGGCATGTCACAGAGATATTCTCCAGTCGTCAAAACATACTCCTTAAGTGTTATATCATTTAGTTATTAGTATAGTATAATTTCGTAAATAAATATTCTAACGATTTTATTTAGAGTATAAAAGATATTAAAAAGTTTAAAAAAAATGAATAGTGTTAGTTATAAAAAAAATATCACACTTATATTTTTATAAACTCGTTCTTGTAAGTAAGTCTATCTTCGGCGATTCTTTTTAAGTTGTAAAAAATTTAATCATTTATAATAATTAAAAATTAAATGGTGGCAGTTTTTTTATACTTTTTTTGAGAGATTCTCCCCAGCCATTAGAAATTTTCTGAAAATAAGGATCATTCTTTTCTATTCTAATTTGTTTGTTAACTTGATATTGATCTTTTGAAACAAGGAAAAAGAGTATCCTTTGCAGATGCCGAAGACCCAGGTTTTTGGTCTAAATTAAGATTTGGTAAATTAACAACTATTATACTTGCTTTGCCTGAGTTTCATGCTCAAAATTGGTCGGTAAAACAGGCTAGAAAATATGGTTTTAAAGGAAGAATAATAGTACCTACAAGATCTCAGGGAATCCAGATTTATTAAAATCGTCTGGTGCAGATGAAATTTATGATGCCTATGATGCTGCTGGTATTGGTGTAACTGAATCTTTTCTGAGACATAATGAATAAATTTTTGCTACAATTTTATTATACTTCGATTCAAGGATAAACCCATGAAAAATGAATTACCAACTGAAACTATTACTATTGATAATATTGAAAGAATATATGATTTTATTTTTGCTCCCTATGTAAAGCAACTTAAATTATCTTTTTTAAAAATAGAAAAGGGAAGGGTAGTAGCTAGGTTAGAAAACTCAAAAGAATATCAGTTCGTCACTGGTGCTCTTTCTGGACAGGTGATAATGTCTGTTATTGATACAACTATGTCAATTGCCATGAATACGTCCTTAAAATCACAGAGAGGCACACTTTCACAAAATAATAACTTTATACGTCCTGCATTTGGAAATTATTTTATTATTGAAAGTGTGGTTCAAAGATTTGGGAGTACTATCGCAATTGGAGAAACAAAAGTATATTCTGAAAATAATAAAAATGATATTTTATGTCACGCCACCTCAACATTTCCGCTTAAGTAACTTTAATATAATGATTAATAAGGAATGCAAATGACAATTAGTGTAGCCATTATTGGTTTGGGTATAATGGGCACTCGTATGATGAAGCATATGAGGTTACACAAAAAATTTAGACCAGATTATTTGTGGGATCCCAGCCCAGTTGCTTGTGAAAATGCGATAAAAATAGATTGTAAATCTAAAATTATGAAAAGTGCTAATGAGGCGATTGAAAAAGCAGACTTAGTTTATTTAGCATGTCCACCAACTGTAAGGGAAGTGTATGCTATTAAAACCGTTGAAATGGGTAAAGCTCTATTTTTAGAAAAACCATTTGGGATAAACATTCAAGAAAGTAGAAATTTTATTAAAAAACTCCAAAATTATGATGTTCCCATGGCTGTGAATTTTACTCAAGCTGCAGGTGTTGCTCTAGCTGATTTATTGGCTAGTAAAAATAGTGGTGAAATGGGAGATATGCTAGGTGTTGATATTATTGTTACATACTGTTCTTGGCCACGTGAATGGCAAAAAGAAGCGGATTGGCTTAGGTTTAAAAAAGAGGGCGGTATGACAAGAGAGGTAATATCTCATTTTATATTTTTCACTGAACGTGTTTTAGGTCCTCTTAAACTAATTTGGGCTAATACTTCATATCCTGAAAATCAAGAATTATGTGAAACTTCTGTTCTTGCAAAATTAGAAAATGAAAATGGTTTGCCCGTTAATATTTTTGCAAGTGTCGGCGGCATGCAACCAGACCGACAGGAACTTACAATCAAAGGGTCTAAAAATAGTAGAAAAGTATCTGAGTTCTACAAAGAATCAGTATCTAGTGGTAAAAATTTTATTTCTCTTAGAAAAGAGCCTAAAGATCCAAGGGCAGTAAGTTTAAAAGCGCAACTTGACAACTTAGTTCTTAAAATTAACAATAAACCTAACAGTTTAGCAACGATTAATGAGGCGTTTAGAGTGCAAAAATTAGTTGAAGATATATTGTCAAAAACTTAATTTTTTTTAATTAGACAAGCTTTTTATCCACTCAACCATTCCTTTCCTTGCAAACTCTGTTTGGCCTGGCGATAAAATATCTCCAGCAATTACGTGTGAGTATTTATCATCAAACTCTGACATTTTTACATTTATAGTTTTTGTTTCACCTCCCCAATTTTCAATAAATTCTAAAGTTTTTTTAGGTTCAACAACTTCGTCATCCATTGAAAAGTAAAACAAAGCAGGCTTATTTACATTATTAAAGTTTTTTTTATTAATTTTTTTGACTAATCTAGCCATAGGTATAAGAGCTTTTGTAGGATATGATAATGTCCAAAATTTTTTGTCTAATTCGTTTCTAGGTTTTATAGTTCTTGTTTTTCCTATAAATAAATGCAACCAATATTCAGAATAAGGCCATGAAATTAAGTTGGCTAATTTATGATTTATACCAAAATTAGGTGAAATAAATATGTATCCTAATATTGTTTTTGAAAGATTTTCATTTAATCCTGAAATAGCACTCAATGTGCCACCAGTTGAAGTGGAAATTAAAATTACTTTTTGACCAATTCTACTTCCAATTTCAATTGCTTCATGTAGGTCATTAACCCAATTTGATATAGATGACAAACCCATTGCATCAGAACTTCTTCCGTGGCCTGTTAACCTAGTATAAAATATATTTGCTTTTATGTCTTTCCCAATTAAATCAGGAAGGGGACGTACTTCTTCTAATGAAGCAGAGAAGCCATGTATATATACAATTGAAATATTAGTTTTAGTATTTTTCTTTCTAAACCATATTATTTTTTTTTGAACATCTTTTTTTAGATCAGAAAATTGACTTTCTTTGTTTTCTAAATATTGGTCTAAGTCATTTCCAATCAAGTTGATATTAAAACTACTTTTAAAACTTATGTTATTTTTATGCATTGTGAAAATAAGTGTTATAAAAAAAAATAAAGCGACTAAGAAAAATATAAATTTGTTTTTAATGACTGAAACACCTTTCAAAATTATAAAATATTCTAATTATGAAAATTAAAAAAACATTGCTATATAAAAAAAGTATTGTTTATTTAATTAAAAATATGATTAAGAATAACTTAATATTATTTAGGTTAATTTAAATGAACACATTAACACAACTTTTTTTTGAAAACTCATTATTGTATCAAAATAAAACATTGTTTGGTTTCAAAAAAGATGGTGAATGGAGTCATATTTCTTGGAACGAAGCTAGTGACCTTGTTAAAGACTTAAGTGTCGGTTTACATGAAATAGGTGTTAGAAAAAATGATAAGATATCAATTATAGCTGAAAATTCTTATAAATGGTGTGTGGTTGATTTAGCTATAATATCATTAGGTGCCATTACTGTTCCTGGTTATACCACAAGCAACGAAGATGAGATATTTTATCTCTTATCTCACTCTGAAGCCTCTGTTGTTTTTTTTGAACTCAAAATTATTATCAATTATAGAAAATATTTTGCCAAAATTAGATAAAATAAAACATATAGTATGCATTGATGAAGTTAAGAGTCCAAAATTAAATAAGACTATTAATAGTTTCGATAATCTCATTGATAAGGGATCTAAAAGTTTAAGTAAATCTAGCTTCAAAGAAAACACTCTTTACAAAGTCAAAGAAGATGATGTGGTTTCTATTATATATACGTCTGGCACAAGCAGTAAACCTAAAGGTGTAATGCTTACTCACAAGTCTATTATATCAAATATCTTAGGTGCAAATGAACTTGTTAAAGAACTAGAAGTTAAAGACCATAAGTTTTTATCTATAATTCCACTTTCACATGCATATGAACACACTGCTGGCTTTTTCCTTCCAATTCTGATTGGAGCAGAAATTTTTTTCAACGAAAATCGTGATCAAATTGTTAATGATTTACTGAGTGTCAAACCCTCTTTAATGACTGCTGTACCTAGGCTCTATGACGTATTGCATAAAAAAATAAACAATCAGTTATCAAATCAAAGTAAGATTACTCAAAAACTTTTTTCTAAAACTATTGAATTAGGAACAAAAAAATTTGAAAAACGTGAATTACTTTTTATAGAAAAACTTCAAGATTTTGCTTTAGATAAATTAGTAAGAAAAAAAATTCAAAAAAAATTTGGTGGTAATTTAAAAGCTTTTATATCAGGTGGAGCTGCCTTAAATGAACAGATTGGTTTGTTTTTCCATTCTCTTGGTATTAATATTTTGCAAGGCTATGGACAAACCGAATGCTCACCACTCATATCATGTAATCCAATTAATAACATAAAAATCAACTCTGTTGGTCCAGTTATAAAAGGTATTGATATTAAATTATCTAAACAGAATGAGATACTTGTTAAAGGCAATTCTCTTATGAAAGGATATTGGAAAGATAAAAAAAACACTAATAATACAATAATAGATGGTTGGCTACATACTGGAGATTTGGGATCGATAGATGAAGATGGATACCTATATATATCTGGCCGAATAAATGAGATGATTGTAAACTCTGGTGGAGAAAACATTGCGCCTGTACCAATCGAAAATCTCTTAATGTCTTACGATGAAATTGAACAAGCTCTTGTTTGTGGACATAATAGACCTTTTCTAATATCTGTACTTATCCCAAGTGAAACATTGTTAAAGACAAATAGAAGCAATGTTCAAAAAATGAAAACAGATTTCCAAAATATTATTAACAATGTAAATAAGCAGTTATCGCAAAACAAAAAAATTAGAAAATTTATTTTGTCAGAGAAACTTTTTAGTATTGAGAATAGTCAATTAACCCCAACTCTTAAAGTGAAAAGGCGTGTGATTGAAGCTTTTTACAAAAATGAAATAGAAAGCTTATATAAAAAATCCTATTTTTAAGGTTTGATATGGTTTTAAGGTATTGAAATTTAATTTTTTTAACCCACAGGTAACTGATAATCCTGTTTCCTCACTTACTATGTTAATCATAGGTGTTATAATTTTATCTTTACAAGATAGTCTAATTAAATACATGGCTAGTGAAACAAGCTTTTGGCAACTTCAATTTATACGTTCAATCGGAAATATTATTTTGTTATTTGGTATTGCTAAGATAACTAATGGGATTGACATTCTATTTCCACTTAAATGGAAACCGGTATATTTGAGAGCATTGACAATGACTACCTGCATGTTTTGTTTTTTTGCAGCGTCGCCACAATTAAGTTTTGCTCAAATGGCAGCAGGTCTTTATACATTCCCAATCTTTGTATCTTTATTAGCAATTATATTTCTTAAGGAAAGAATAGGTTTATGGAGATTTTTTGCCCTAATATTAGGAAGTTTTGGAGCTTTGCTTATTTTAGAACCATGGTCTGAAAATTTTAAATTTTTACAAATTTTACCTGTCATGGCAGGCTTTTTCTTTGCTTGTAATATTATTTTAATAAGGAAGTACTGCAGGCAAGAGTCTGTTATGTCTCTTACTTTAGCTGTAGGGGTAATGTTTTTTATTTCAGCATCGCTAGGAATATTGTTATTTGAATTAATATTTCAAAATAATTTTCTTAGGGGGAATAGTCCATTTATTTTTATAGGTTGGCCATCTTTAACTCTAATTGTTTTTGTATTTTGCTTTTCGTGTTCAATTCTTAATATTTCGGGGAATATTCTATTGGCAAAAGCATACCAGACAGCAGAAAGCAGCTGGTTGGCACCAATGGATTATTCTTATTTAGTATTTGCAGCTATTTGGGGAAAGATATTTTTTGGAGTGTGGCCAACTCTTTTGAATTTAATTGGTATGTTCTTTATAGCTTTTTCTGGTATTTTGATAGCCTTTCGTGAGCAAAGAAAGTTAAAGTCTAAATAGGAAAAGACAAACTTAGGTTATTATTAAAAAGTATATCTGAGATATTTATTGGCCTAGTTAAAAATAATCCCTCTAAAGATGTTACTCTACTCAAAGCCACGTAGGTTTGACCAGGTGCAAAAGAACCTCTATCTAAATCAATTATAACTTTTTCAAAAGTTTGTCCTTGGCTTTTATGAATTGTTACTGCCCAAGCTAATTTGATCGGATATTGGGTAAAAGTTGCCACAACTTCATGTAAAACTTGACCATCTTTTATTAAATAATCAAATTTTTCCCAAGTGTCTTGTGTTATTTTATGAACCTTATTTTTTATTTTCAAATGAATGCTATCATGCGTTAAATCAGTAACTATCCCGATAGAACCGTTCACCCATCTCTTAGGAGATTTAATATCATTTTTAATTAACATTACTTGAGCACCAACTTTTAACTCAAGAACTTCGTCAGCGGGTTTTTCTTTAAAGTCGCCTGTTTCTGACGATTGATATGAAAATATTTCATTACTTATACTTTTAAGATTTGTACTATTAATAGCGTCAACCTTACGATTAGTGGGTGATAATATTATAGACTCATATAAATCATTAATTCCTTGATTAATTACTTTGTTATTTAAGGGTATGAGATCTGTTTCAGTTATATTTCCAGATCTAATTTTATTAAGTATTTCAATAAACTCAGTATCTTTTTGTCTATATATTTTTGTGAGTTCATATGTCCTTATATTGCTATTTTCATAACAATTAGCATGAAAGAAATAATGTCCATTAGGATAAAAATTATCAAAGATATCTTTTTCATTTTCTCGTATCACTGGTGGAAGTTGATGAATGTCACCTAAAAGTATAATTTGAACTCCACCAAAAATTTCATCATTATTCCTATTAAGTCTAAGTGACTGGTCTATTGCGTCAAGAACGTCACATCTAATCATAGAACATTCATCAATCAAAATAGTATCAACGTTTTTAATTAAATTACCTCTTAATCTTTTAAGTTTTTCATTTATTAATATTCTGGGTGGGAATAAGAAAAAGGAATGTATGGTTTTACCTTTGGCTTTAATTGCAGATATTCCTGTTGAAGCAAGTATAACAAAATTTTTTTTAGAGTTGATACGAAAGTATTCTAATAATGTTGTTTTACCACTCCCAGCTTTACCAGTAATAAAAATATTTTGATTAGAATATTCCATCTTATTAAAAATATCATTGAATTCATCTTCGAGTTCAATAATATCAGATATATCACTGTTTTTATTGACTTTAATTTCCATACTAAGGCTTGCTATTTTTAAAAATTGACATTAATTGATTGACCATTTTATCTGGTTCTAGGGGTTCATCTAAAGTTATGGCTTTTTCAGGCTCTTCTAAAATTGAAAATTGGCTTTCAACCAAGCTGTTTGGCATAAAATGATTTTGCCTACTACGTATCCTTTTTCGAGCTGTTTCTTTTTTAATTTTTAAATAAACTAAATAATAATTCTTAACATTAAGTATTGTCCTATATTTTTCTTTGAGGGCGGAGCAAGTGACAACAAGATTTTCTTTTTCTTTCCTTTTAATAATTTCTTCTCTAATTTTAATAAGCCAATCATATCTATCCTCGTCATTTAAGGGGATACCCGAACTCATTTTTTTTACATTATTTTTACTGTGATAGTCGTCTCCTTCTATTAGAAAAGCATTCATTTTTTTACAAAGTTTTTCTGCTATTGTTGTTTTTCCTGAACCAGCAACACCCATAATCAAAAAAGTAACAAATTTTTTATTCATAATTTAGTCCAATAAGGTTTTATTTTATTGTAATCTTTTTTATTCTTTATTGGATGAAGTCCAAAAAAACTTCTTTGTAATTGGATAGTTTCTCCAATTTTATGATTTGAAAAAATTAAATCGTAATATGCAAGATTTGAAGATAAGACAGGGCAAGGGAGGCCAGATCTTATTCCGTTTGAATTAAATTCCCTTATTAAATTGAATTTTTTTGAACATTTTTCTTCAATTAAACTATGTAGAAATTCAAAATTTAAGTTTTTGTGATTTTTATATTTTTGAGATATAAAATTAATGTAATGGCCCTGTAATATACATCCTGCACTCCATGCCTGAAAAATATCCTCTATGTTATAATCAAAAAAATCCCAAATATTAGATTTTTTTATAAGATTAAGGCCTTGATATAGGGAGCAGGCAAAATTAAAAAAGATGATTTCTTCGAGGGGTATTTCAACATCGTCAATTTTTTTAGAAAGTATTTGGTCATTATTTTTAACTTTTGATTTTTGCTTAAAATTATTTGAAAGAGACCTTGTAGAAACAGCTTCATAAATTGATGGAATACTTACTCCAAGTTCTAAAGCTGCCTTTATAGCCCAAATTCCTGTTCCATTTTGCTCTATTTTGTTATCTACTTCGTCTATGAAATATTGGCTATTATTATTTTGAGCACTTATAATTTCTGAGGTAATTTTTAAAAGAAAAGAAGAGGACTGAGTTTTTAATATTTCTTCGAATTTTTTAGCTCGTAAATCATTATCCATATTATAAGCGTGTTCTAAAATATTACTTATTTCTGCTAATCCTTGCATAAGTGCATATTCAATCCCGTTATGAATTAATTTTACAAAGTGACCGGATCCCGCGCTTCCAAAATAACAGCAGGCACTTTTGTTATCAATTTTAGCGCTTATATCTTCAAATATACACCTTACATTTTCCCATGCGCTTTTTGAGCCGCCAACCATTATAGCAGGGCCATTCTTAGCTCCTCTAGGCCCGCCTGAAATACCAATTCCTAAAAAACTAATATTATGATCCTTTAAAAGTTTTTCTCTTTCAATCGAATGTAAATATAATGAATTTCCTAGATCTGCAATTATATCTTTTGGGTTTAAATAATTTATTAAATCACTTATACACTCATCAATTTTATTTGCTGGAAGGCTTAGCAATATTATTCTTGGTGAGGGGGTCTTATCAATTAGCTCTTTAGTAGAATTTAATAAGCATAAATTTTTGATATTGTCATTATTTATGCTTTCAACAATTAATTTATTTTTTTCATACGCATTTACTTGATAATTTTTAGAAACCATATTTTTAGCTAAATTATAGCCCATTGAACCAAGTCCAATAAGTGCAATATTCATACTATCTATTACCTATTTTATTTAAAAATTATTTTTTTATAACAATATAAAATATTGTTTACTATTAGATTTAACTTAACTTAGATCTTGTTTGACTTACATATAGAATTACTCCTCCAACAATTATTAAAGTCGTTCCAATAATACTGATTTTGTCAGGTAAAATTTTAAAAATAAAGAAATCATAAATACATACAAAAATCAAAGTGAAATAAAAAAAGGGTGCTACAAAATGAGCTTCACTTCTTTTCATTGCTTGAATAAAACATATTTGTGCGCAAAGCATTAGTGTGCCAACAAAAAACAAAGCTAAAATTTGTTTTATGTTTGGTGAAATCCAGATGAAATATATCGGTATCGATGAAATCATTAATCCAATTCCATTATTTATTAGCAATATTTGTTTAGATTTTTCTTCTATTGTAAGAATTTTTATAAATATAGACTCTAGTCCTAAAGCTAAAGCTCCAAAAATTAATAATATATAGACATATTGTATTTCTAGAAGATTATTTTCTGGCCTAATTAAAACAATTGCTCCAATAAAGGTAATAGCGACCGCAAACCATTTTGTAGTTTTAACAGTCTCTCCTAATAATGGTATTGCAAAAATCATTGTAAAAATTGGGTTGATAAATATCAAAGCTGTTGCATCTGAAACAGGTATTAGAATTGAAGTTCCGAATAATATAGTTATCCCAATCCATCCACAAAAAGATCTACTAAAATGAAGTTTATAGTTAGGTTGTATTATTTTTGATTTTGTTTTCAAAAAAAAAAGAAAAATTAAAATAAATGCAAAAAGAAATCTAGAATGGCTAATTTGCATTGGATTTAATGGTTTTCCCAATAAGTCCGTGCCTAATACTTTAGCGATCATAGTTGTTCCACCAATAAATAAAGAGACAAAAATCATGTGGCAAATTGAGGAAAGTGTATTATTTTTAATTGTCATTTATTTTAATTATTTTAGAGATTGGTGTGTAGAAAATCTCTAATATAACGAAACTAGTTATTACAAATATTGCTATTAATTGATTGATGCTGATATCGTCCTTCAAAATAAAAAAAGCGAGGCAAAGTGCTATTACAGGTTTTAAAAAGAATAAATAATTACCTCGAGCAACATCAGGGATTTTAGAAAGTCCCCACAGCCACAAAATGAAGGCAATGCAAGTGTTCCAAATACCAAGTGAAATGATTGAAAAATATTCAACACTTGATCGATCAAAAAGATCAAGTGGGTTTACCCATATACCCCAGATTATGCCAATAGATGGATATAATGCCAAAAATCCAAGGGTGAAGGTGTATGTTGTCATTCGAACAGATCCGTATAATTGCACATAAGGCTTTACCATTACAAGATAGATTGCGCCAATTAGAGCGCATCCTATTGATAAACATATTCCAATTAAACTGTTACTTGTTCCACTAAGTTGATCAAGATAACCATCCGTTAACAAAAATATGCATCCTAAGAAAGCTCCAATACCACTGATAATTTTTGGAGGTGTTATTTTTGTTCCTTCAATAACTCTTGCCACAAAAACCACACCTATCGGCATTATTGTTACCATAGTGGCAACTTGTACAACAGATGCAAAATCTAAAGCCCAGTGAAATAGAAATTGACCGAAAGCCATTCCTAAAACAGAAAGAATTACAATAGGATATGCATTTTCCTTTAGTGGGTTAATTAATTTTCTAGAAGTAGGATTTAACATGCATAGAATTAAGAGTGCAAATCCTCCTAATCCAAATCTCCAAACAGAGACTTCAACACCAGTTATACCAGATAGTTTTACAAAAAATTCTGAACTAGCATGCCCACATACACCTAAAAAAGCGGCTAAATACGCTAATATGATAATTGTTTTATTACTTTGGGTCATAAAATTAAAACAAAAATCAAAACTTTAAAACTAGTTGCCTTCGATAATTTTCAATACCTTTGGTGGTGACATCGGTAAACTATAAGATCTTTTTCCAATAGCTTGATATACAGCATTTGAAATGGCGGCCAAAGGTGGAACCAGTGGAACTTCACCTACCCCTCTAACACCTTGCGGATGTTTTGGGTTAGGAACTTCAATTAAAACTGTATCTAGCATAGGTAAATCAGAACAAACTGGCATTCTATAATCAAGGAACCCTGTGTTATCCAAATGACCTTGTTTGTTATAAATATACTCTTCACTCAAGGCCCATCCAATTCCTTGTGCACAGCCACCTTGCAGTTGACCTTCAACATAGTCTGGATGAATAGCCTTTCCCACGTCCTGTATAGAAGTATATTTTTTTACTCTTACTATGCCTAAGTCCATATCAACTTCAACATCACAAATATGAGTTGCAAATCCGCCTTCAGCTCCTTCAGTGTTCACTTGATAACCTGCACCAATAGGTCCTCCAGTAGCAGTAGCTTTACCAGCCAATTCTGCTAAAGATAATGGATCAAAATTACCAGCATTGTCTCCAGCTGGACGAGCTTCACCATTTTCCCATTCAATAGCTTCTTCATCAATCCCCCAAATTTTAGCGGCTCTTTGTTTAAGTTGCTTAATTACTATTTTAGCGGACTCAGTTACAACCATTGCAGATGCAAATAAGACTCTACTTCCTCCAGTCAAATTACTATATCCAATGGTTGCTGTGTCACCTATTAACACAGAAACTCTATCATGATGGATTCCTAAAAGTTCTGCGGTAATATTTGCTATAGAAGCTCTAGAACCCCCAATATCAGGGTGACCAGTAGTAACAACTACATTTCCATCTTCTGTAATATTAAGTTGTGCACTAGATTCTCCGCCAGCATTAAACCAAAATCCACTTGCAACACCTCTTCCTTGATGCTTCCCTAGTTGGGATTTGTAATGTGGATGGTTTATTGCAGCATCTAGTGTTTCCATGTAACCCATTGTTGGATACGTTGGCCCATGTACAGCTTTGGTGCCTTCTTTTGCAGCATTTAATTTTCTTAACTCAAGCGGACAAATTTTTAAAGCTTCTGCAATTTCATCTAATACGCATTCAACGCCGTAAGCGCCAATTGGTGCTCCAGGCGCTCTATATGCCGCAACCTTACATCTATTCGATACAACATCATATCCAAAAGTATGCGCATTAGGAATATCATAAGGCGCTAATGAACATCCAACGGCACCTCTAATAGGAGATCCAGGAAATGCACCAGCCTGGAGATAATATGTACCTTGAGCAGCTACAATCTTTCCATCTTTAGTAGCTCCGATTTTAATTTTACTTTTTGAGCCTGAAGTAGGTCCAGAAGCCCTCATCGTATCTTCTCTATTCATAACAATTTTAACAGGACGACCTGTTTTTTGGGACAAAACTGTTGCTAGAGGTTCAAGATAAACAATTGTTTTACCTCCAAAACCTCCACCAATTTCTGCTGGTATAGCTCTTATATTACTTTGAGGAATACCTGTAAGAAAAGATGTCATGGCCCTTACCATAAATTGACCTTGACTTGAGCTCCAAATAGTAGCTCTACCATCGGCCGCTACACTTACAAGGCATGAATGAGTTTCTAAATAACCTTGGTGAACGGCTTCTGTTTTGAAATCGCGTTCTATAATAACATCAGCTTTTGCAAAACCTTCTTCTATATCACCTTTTTTATGCTCTAGAGTACCCGCTATGTTAGACGGTTTATCATTAAATTTAATATGATCGTGTAAAATTGGAGCATCTGGTTTAATTGCGTCTTCAATGTCAATTGTCCAAGGTAAAATTTCATAATCTACTTCAATAAGATTACATGCTTCCTCTGCTATTGCCTCTGTGGTAGCAGCCACTGCTGCTAGTGGATGACCATGAAACAATACTTTGTCTCTAGCCATAACATTTCTACACATCCAGCGCATATCTTGTATACCAAGAATTACAGGTTTATCCAAAGGAAAATCAACAATATCCTTAGAAGTAATTACAGCTTTAACACCGTCGAGAGTTTCAGCTTTTTTTGTGTTAATAGATTTGATTTTAGCGTGAGGGTGAGGACTTCTTAATACATGTCCCCATATCATTCCAGGCATTGTAGTATCTGAAGAATATTGAGCTCTACCAGTTACTTTTTCTGCACCATCAGGTCTGACAGTGTTTTTCCCAATCCATTTATTACTAATTTCATTCATTAAGCACTCTCCTTCATATCATCAGCAACTTCAAGAACCGCTTTTACGATTTTATCATAACCAGTACATCTACATAAATTTCCAGCTAACCAAAATCTTACTTCAGTTTCAGTTGGTGATGGATTATGATCAAGCAAAGCTTTTGATGCCATCAGAAAACCAGGTGTACAAATACCGCATTGTAACGCTGCTTTTTCTAAAAACTTTTGTTGTAAGGCATGAAGTTTTCCACCTTCTGACATACCTTCAATCGTCTCTAATTTACTACCCTCGGCTTCAGCGGCTAACATTAAGCATGAGCAAACAAGTTCACCATCTAAAATAATACTGCAGGAACCACAATCACCTGAGCCACAACTTTCTTTAGAACCTGTTAGCTCTAATTGGTTTCTTAAAACGTCTAACATAGTGTCATGAGGTTCACATAGATAATCGACATTTTCATTATTAATTTTTGTTGACACTTGAATTTTAGCCATAAGTTAATTTCCTTTAATTCTATCAATTGTGGTTAATGTTGCTCTTTTAAATAAAACACCAGCAACTTTAGTTCTGTAATCTATAGTTCCTCTTTTGTCATCAATAGGGTCGCATAAATCCATGCATATATTTGAAACTTTATCTAAAATTTCAGAATTAAGATCTGAGCCGACCATTATTTTGGATGCTTCTCTTATAAGAAGAGGTGTTGGAGCAACTGCGCCTAAAGAAACTCTAGCAGCAGTACAAACGTTATTCTCAAAAGTGATGTTAACTCCACAGCCTACAACAGCTATATCCATTTCAGTTCTTGGTGTCATCCTCAAATAGGCGTCAGAGGAGTTTATTTCACGTTTTGGAAATTTTAGGCTTACTAACATTTCTCCATTATCCAACACAGTTTTTCCAGGACCAATATGAAATTCTTCAATTGGTATCTCTCTTTTACCATTTGGCCCAGCTATTAAAGCTATACATCCAGCAGCAATCAATGCTGGCACGCTGTCACCTGCTGGAGATCCATTACAAATATTCCCACCTAACGAAGCTCTTCCTTGTATTTGTTCAGAACCAATAAGTCTAAATGCTTCAAGAACACCTGGCCAAAGTTTAGAAAATTTTTTGTTTCTATTTAAGTTAACACCTGACACAGAGGCACCAACTACAAATTCATTTTCTGATATTTCTTCTATCGAATTTAATTCAACTATTTTTTTAACATCAATAACTAAGTTAGGTTTTCTAATCCCACTCTTAATTTGAACTAATAAATCTGTACCTCCAGCTAAAAATCTAGCCGAACCATTTGCTTTTGAATGAGCATTAACAGCTTCTTCAATTGTGGAGGCTGCTAAGTATTGAGTATCTGACATTTTTACTCCCGAAATTATAAATTTGTATATATGATAAAAGGCTTGTATTAATAAATAACAATTAAATACTTCTTATTCAATATTTAAGTTTTTTTTAAACACTATTTCTGAATGAAAATATTCACTAACGCACATTTTTTATTAACCTTAACTTCTTTGTTTTGGGCTTTTAATACAATTGCAGGCAGGGCAGCAGTAGATGAAGTTTCACCATTGCTTGTTGTAAGCGTCAGATGGTTTTTTGTATCAATTTTATTAACTTTTTTATGTAGAAAAGAGTTGTTTGAAACTTGGAAAGTTTTAAAATATAGACTCAAATGGTTAGTCATTATGGGTTTGTTTGGTTTTACTAGTTTCAACTCTTTTTATTATATTGCCGCACATGATACTATAGCTATAAATCTAGGATTAGTTCAAGGTACTATGCCTGCTTTTATAATAATTATATCTAGAATTTGGTTAAAAGAAAAAATAAATATACCCCAACTAATTGGCGTAATCATTACGTTTGTTGCTGTTTTGTTAGTTGTAAGTTCAGGAAATCTTTACGCACTTATGACACTTCAATTAAACAAAGGAGATATTGTGATGATATTTGCTTGTACTTTATATGCTGTTTATGCTGTAGGGCTTAGAAAAAAACCAAAAATTGGAGCTTTAGTTTTACTTACATTCTTTTCGTATGTAGCATTTATTGGATCTTTACCTGGATTATTTTATGAAACTTTCAATAGCAATTTAGTTTTGCCAGGTATGAAAGGTATAATCATTTTAAGTATTATAATTATTTTTCCATCTTTTTTAGCGCAAATATTTTTTATGAAAGGAGTTGAAAAAATTGGACCAGCAAGATCAGGTCTTTACACTAACCTAGTACCTGTGTTTGCTTCTATTTTAGCAGTTCTTCTTCTTGGTGAGTTATTCAAATTGTATCACTTAATTTCTTTAATTTTAATTTTCTTAGGAATTTATATGTTTGAAAAAAAGAGAGATCAGGTTAATTAGGTATAAAGTTTAAAAAAAACTTTTTAATAATATTATTGACTGGTTATATTTATGTTTTTAGATTTATCATACAGCTCCATGCAAGGTTTAATTCTATTGGTTGCACTTATTTTTTCTGGCCGAGCTTTTAGAGAGAATTGGATAAAAAAAGACAAAAATTGGATTTACAAATCCTGGTTCTATGGATTAATTTCCTCTTTATCATTTTTAATATTAGCACTTATACCAATGAAAGGATAAAAAGTTAGTTATTTCTTTTGCAATTTAGTTGGTCAATAAGAGGATTATTAGGATCTATATCCTTATTACATATTGAGCACTTATCTGATCCAGAAATTGCATTAAGACCACCACAACTGCCTTTAATGTTTTTACCCATTAACATTACACCAAGCGACATTAGTATTATTATTATAGATACGATTATAAATGTGATAAAGAAAATTTCCATATAGCCTTAGTACATTATTATCAGATTAAATTCAATTTTTACTTATTTAAATTTTTAAACTGGCTACTTTTAATTTTCAATAATTTATCCTCTACTTCATCCACAAACATAACAGCAATTTTTTCATTTTCTGCAACCTTTAATCCTACTTTACTTCCCATAGCAAGTAGTGCTGTTGCCCATCCGTCCGCACTCATTGCATTTTTATATACTACTGTAACTGATTTTGTTGAGTGTGTAATCGGCATCCCATTTTTAGGATTAATGATATGTGAATATGTTGTTCCATTTTTTGAAAAGTAATTTTTATAATCGCCTGAAGTAGCTACTCCTTTATTTGATACAGTAATAATCTCTTTGATCAACTTCTCATCTAATTTTGGATTTTCTATTCCAATTACCCAATCTGTATTATTTTTATTATGTCCTTTTACAAATATATCTCCTCCAATATCAATAATATAATTTTTTATATTTAGATCATCCAATGTTCTAGCAATGATATCTATTCCGTAACCTTTACCTATAGCTGATAAATTTAGTTTAACATCTTCATTTTTTTTTAATAATTGATTTTTGGAATTAATGTGTAGCAGTTTATTTTGACTAACTAAGGTTAGAGTGTCTTTTATTTTATCTTTACTTGGAACTCTCTCAATAGTGTTGTTTTTTGAATAACCAAACCCCCACAATTCTATCAATGGATCTAATGTTAAATCAAAATATCCATTGCTTTTATCATTTATAATAATTGCCTCCTTGAAAACATTTATTAAATCATTAGAGATAATGATTGGTTCTGTAGTTCTATTGTTATTTAATTGACTAATTTCTGAAGTTTCATCCCAATTAGATAAAATTTTATTAGCTTTAGACAAAGCATCTTTAATCTCTAATTGTAATTTTTCTTTCGTTATAGTTTTCGGAATGTCTACTAAGCTTATTAAATAATAAGTACCCATAGTATTGCCTTTTAGGTCAACATTATGACTTTTATTTTCAGCACATGATGATAATAACAAATAAAGAATTATATAGATAAAAAAATTAAAGTATGACATAACGAGTAATTACTATTTCATAAAATTATCATAAACTAATACATCATAAATTGAATGATTGTTAGTTTAAATTGTCCATTTTTAAAGCATATTAATTTAATATTTAAAAATTTAAAAAAAACTCAAAAAAATCTATATATGACCTTGTTTTTTTTTTTATATATAATATATAGTTCATATTTAGTGGACTTACACATAATCCTCACTTTTCAAGTTTCAAAGGCTAAATAATTTTTAATGAAAAAATTTAAATTAAAAAAAGGTTTAGACTTACCGATATTGGGAATTCCGAAGCAAGTTATTAATGATATTGAACATCCTAGAACAGTTGCTGTATTAGGTCCTGAATACAATGGTCTTAAACCTAAAATGCTTATCAATGTAGGTGACAGTGTTGTAAGAGGTACCCCACTTTTTTGCCATAAAGACCATCAAGAAATTTTGTATGTGTCTCCCTGCAAAGGAAAAGTTTCAGAAATTAATAGAGGAGAAAAAAGAGTTCTTTTAAGCGTTGTAATAGAAGTTGAAGATTTTGCTCATAAGGGAATAGCAATAACAAAATTACATTCAAAGATTAAAAATAAGAATGAATTTATTAAAAATTGCTTGTTAGATAGTGGTTTATGGACTTCATTCCTAACAAGGCCTTATTCAAAGGTTCCAGCAAGTGATTCAAAACCTTCTTCAATTTTTGTTACAGCTATGGACACTGAGCCGTTATGCCCAGACGCAGAATTAATTATTAATAATGATTTAAAAGCTTTTAATGAAGGCGTCAAAAAGATTTCTTCGCTCACGGATGGTAAGGTGTTCATTTGTAAAAAAGAAAATAGCAGTATTAAATCTAGCGAATTTGAAACATGCGAATTTGCAGGCCCACATCCTGCTGGTTTGCCAGGTACACACATGCACTTTCTTGATCCTCCAAGCTCTGATAAAACTGTATGGTCAATTGGCTATCAAGACGTTATCGCCATAGGCAAACTATTTTCTACAGGCTTTATTAATATAGATCGAATTGTATCAATTGCAGGACCTCTTGCCAACAACCCAAGATTAGTTAAAACAGTTTTAGGCGCATCTTTAGATGATATACTTGAGGGTGAATACCCAAAAACTGAAAATTGCAGAGTAATTTCAGGTTCAGTCTTGTCTGGGTTTCATGCTGTTGATGATTTGGCTTATTTAGGAAAATATTCTCGTCAAATAACAATCATAAAAGAAGATAAAGAAAAACATTTTTTTGGTTGGATTAAACCACAACCTAGCAAATTTTCTGTAATGCCAGTTTTACTATCAGCGTTTAGTTTTTTTAAGTTATTTAATTTAACATCAAATCTAAATGGTGGTAGAAGGGCAATGGTACCTACAGGTATCTTTGAAACTTTAATGCCACAAGACCTTTTACCTACCCAATTGTTAAGATCATTGTTGGTTATGGATACTGACGTTGCTCAGTCTTTAGGTGCTTTAGAATTAGACGAAGAAGACGTAGCTTTATGCACTTTTGCTTGTCCTGCTAAATATGAATATGGTGTAGCTTTAAGAGAAAGTCTTCAAAAAATTGAGAAAGAAGGTTAATTAATGTCATTACGTAGTTATTTCAATTCTATTGAACCTCATTTTGGAAGAGGTGGAAAGTATGAAAAATATTATCCGATCTTTGAAATGGTTGAGACAATACTTTTTACTAGTAATACTGTAACAAAAGTAGCTCCTCACGCCAGAAGTTTTGTTGATATGAAAAGAATAATGACTTATGTCGTTATATCAACCATACCTTGCATATTGTGGGCTTTATATAATACTGGTTTTCAAACCAACACAGCTTTAGCTTCTGTCGGTTCAAGTGGTGAAATAGGTTGGAGAATTGCTCTTTTAAAATTAACAGGACTTGGACTCGATCCACAAAGTCTATTATCTAATATTTCTCATGGTTTATTATATTTTCTTCCTATTTATCTAACAACTCTGATTGCAGGTGGTATATGTGAAGTCACGTTTGCTACAATAAGAGGACATGAGGTTAATGAAGGTTTTTTAGTTTCTTCTATGCTTTTTGCACTTACTTTACCCGCATCTACCCCCTTGTGGCAAGTTGCTCTAGGTATAGCCTTTGGAGTTGTTGTTGGAAAAGAAGTGTTTGGAGGGACTGGTAAAAATTTCCTTAATCCTGCCCTCACAGGTCGTGCATTTTTATATTTTGCTTACCCAGCTTACATGTCAGGTGATTCAATTTGGACACCAGTTGACGGTTATTCTGCTGCTACTTCCTTAGGTATTTCAGCATCTGAAGGTTATGAAAATCTTAGCAATTATGGAATAACTTGGCTAGACGCATTCTTAGGTAACATTCAAGGATCATTAGGTGAGACTTCAACGCTAGCCATAGGTATGGGGTTAGTTTTTCTTTTGATGACAAAGATAGCTAACTATAGAATGATTGTTGGCTGTTTATTAGGTATGATAGTCTTTTCATCTTTTTTAAATTGGGTTGGTTCTGATACTAACCCTATGTTTAGCATGCCGTGGTATTGGCATTTAGTAATTGGTAGTTACGCCTTTGGTTTAGTATTTATGGTTACAGAGCCAGTTTCTGCTAGCCATACTAATATGGGTCGTTATATTTATGGGGCTTTAATTGGTTTCATGGTTGTGATGATAAGAGTTTTAAACCCAGCATTTCCAGAAGGAATGATGTTAGCGATTTTATTTGGAAATATTTTTGCTCCATTGATAGATCATTTTGTAGTAATGGCGAACATCAAAAGAAGGGCTATATCAAGTGTCTGATTCAAACAATATATTTACAAAATTTAAAAATATGCCAGTCGATGGTATTTTTAAAACAATTATAGTCGCAACTGCTTTATGCTTTGTTTGTTCTATGGTTGTCTCTTTTGCCGCTGTAAACCTTAAGTCTATTCAGGAAGTTAATAAAGCAATTGATAAGCAAAAAAATATTCTGCAAGTAGCGGGCGTTTATTATGAAGGCATTGACGTAAATAAAACATTTTCTTCATTCCAACCATTGGTTGTCGACCTTAATAGTGGTAAATTTACTGATAAATTTGACCCATCAATTTTTGATGATAAAAAAGCAGCTCAAGATCCATTGCTAAGTGTGTCTCTAGAAAATGATCCTGCATCTATAGGAAGAAGAACTAACTATGCTACTATTTATCTATTAAAAAAAGATGATGGATCCCTAGATAAAGTTATTCTACCTATCCATGGATATGGTTTATGGTCTACATTATATGGCTTTATTGCATTAGAGGATAATCTTAATGATATTTTTGGTCTTCAATTTTATCAACATGCTGAAACACCTGGTTTAGGTGCTGAAGTTGATAATCCTAAATGGAAAGCTCAGTGGAAAGGTAAAAAGTTAAATAATGAAAATGGCGAATTAATGATACAAGTTGCTAAAACTCAAAAATATAAAGAACATCATATTGATGCATTAGCAGGAGCTACACTTACTTCCAATGGCGTAGATAATTTAGTAAAGTTTTGGATGGGTAAAGATGGCTTTAAAAAATTTCTTAATAATTTAAAAAATGGAGCGGCTTAATGTCACAGACTAGAAAACAATTACTAGTCGATCCTTTAGTTGATAATAATCCTATAACTCTTCAGGTTTTGGGTATTTGCTCAGCTTTAGCAGTAACCTCTTCTTTGAATGTAGCCTTTGTTATGTCTTTAGCTGTTATTGCTGTTACAGGATTTTCCTCGTTATTTATCTCTTTCCTAAGAAATTATATCCCAAATTCTATAAGAATAATTGTCCAGATGGTTATAATAGCTTCTCTTGTTATCCTTGTTGATCAAATAATAAAGGCTTACGCTTATGAAATTTCAAAAACTTTATCTGTATTTGTTGGATTAATAATAACAAACTGTATTGTTATGGGAAGAGCAGAAGCTTTTGCGATGAAAAATACTCCTTTCAATTCTTTTGTTGATGGAGTTGGAAATGGGTTAGGCTATAGCTTGTTATTAATGTGTGTAGGTGTTGTTCGAGAACTTTTTGGATCAGGTACTTTATTTGGAATAACTATTTTAGACTCAGTAAACAATGGTGGATGGTATGTTCCAAACGGATTATTGTTATTGCCGCCATCCGCATTTTTTATAATTGGTTTTTTAATTTGGGGTGTCCGTTCTTGGAAGAAATCGCAAGTTGAAGCTCGAGAATATAAAATACAATCATTAGAGATTCATTGATGGAAGCCCTGATTTCATTAGCTGTAAAAGCAATATTTGTTGAAAATCTTGCACTGTCTTTCTTTCTTGGTATGTGTACATTTATTGCTGTATCTAAAAAAATTTCTACTGCTATTGGTCTTGGCATTTCAGTAATGATAGTTCAGTCTATAACTGTTCCAGCTAATAACATTATATTATCTTATTTACTTAAGCCTGGAGCCCTTGCGTGGGCAGGCTTTCCTGATGTTGATTTGACATTTTTAGGATTGATATCCTATATTGGTGTTATTGCAGCATTAGTTCAAATTTTAGAAATGATTTTAGACAAGTATTTTCCACCTTTATACAACGCATTAGGTATTTTTTTACCATTAATAACAGTTAATTGCGCAATTTTAGGTGGTTCATTATTTATGGTTGAAAGGGATTATAATTTTTCTGAAGCTACAACCTATGGAATAGCTTCTGGTTTTGGTTGGGCTTTGGCTATAGCTACAATGGCTGGAGTAAGAGAAAAACTTAAATATAGTGATATTCCAGATGGTCTTCAAGGCTTGGGTATTACATTCATTACTGCTGGATTAATGGCTATGGCTTTTATGTGTTTTTCTGGTGTTAAACTTTAAGGATTTAAATAAATGGACACTTTTATTCTCGGTATAACTCTTTTTACAATGATTGTACTAACTTTAGTTTCAATAATAGTACTAGCGCGAAGTAAATTAGTTTCTTCTGGCGATGTTAATATCACCATTAATGGTGAAAAGACCGTCACAGTTCCTGCAGGTGGTAAATTATTACAAACATTAGCTTCTGAAAAACTTTTCGTACCTTCAGCTTGTGGTGGTGGCGGCACATGTGCTCAATGCAGAGTTAAAGTTCACGCTGGTGGTGGATCGATTCTCCCAACTGAACTTGGGCACATTAATAAAAGAGAAGCGTCTTGTGGTGACAGATTATCTTGTCAAGTTGCAGTTAAGCAAGATATGCAAATTGAAGTTCCAGAAGAAGTTTTTGGTGTAAGAAAATGGAGATGTAAAGTTCGTAGCAATGATAACGTGGCTACATTTATAAAAGAATTAATATTAGAATTACCAGAAGGCGAAGATGTAAATTTTCGTGCTGGTGGTTATATACAGATTGAGGCTCCAAAATATTCTTTGTCCTATAAGGATTTTGACGTTGATGAAGAATATCATGAAGATTGGAACAGATTTAAAATATGGGACTTCAATGCCGAAAGTAATGAACCTATTGAAAGAGCTTATTCAATGGCTAATTGTCCTGCCGAAAAAGGTATAGTAATGTTAAATGTAAGAATTGCGTCTCCTCCACCTGGATCTTCAGGTATCCCAGCAGGTAAAATGTCATCATACATCTTTAACTTAAAAGCAGGTGATGAAGTTGTAATATCTGGTCCTTTCGGTGAGTTTTATGCTAGAGAAACTGATAAAGAGATGGTTTTTATTGGCGGCGGAGCTGGTATGGCTCCGATGAGAAGTCATCTTTTTGATCAATTCAATAGAATTAAGACAAAACGCAAAGTTACTTTTTGGTATGGTGCCAGATCAAAGAAAGAAATGTTTTACGTAGAAGATTTTGACAAATTAGATAAAGATAATCCTAATTTTAGCTGGCATGTTGCTCTTTCAGATGCAATGCCTGAAGATAAATGGGAAGGTCACACTGGATTTATACATAATGTGTTGTACGAACAATATTTAAAAGATCATCCAGCCCCTGAGGATTGTGAGTTTTATATGTGTGGTCCTCCAATGATGAACCAATCAGTTATCAATATGCTTCTTGACTTAGGAGTTGATAGAGAAGATATTATGCTTGATGATTTTGGTGGATAATTATTAATCTAATTAATTTATTAATAATTTAAGTTAATTAATAGCTGTTTTACTAAATATTTTGATATTAAAATGTTTGAGTTATAATATGGAAATATTGTTGTTTATTTTTCCCTTACTGAGTTTTTTAACTTTCCAGTTTTTGGAAAAAATGAAAAAAACAAATTTGTTATTTATTTTGCACTCAGTTTTCATGAGTTCATCATTTATGATAAGTATATTTATATTTTTAAAATTATTAAATTTAGATAGTGATCTGCCTCTTTATTTTTATTCAATTATAAAATTAGAACACTTTTTAATTGATTGGTCTTTAAGGTTAGATTTATTTGTATCGGGATTAATCATTATTATAACTTTTTTTGCAACTATCTTCACAATTTATTCAATAAGTATATATGAAGAAAATAAATTTGATCTAAAAATAATTAAAAACTCATCTCTATCAATATTTGGTATATTAATACTGGTGTCTTCTAATAATTTAATTCAATTATTTGTAGGTTGGCAAATAATAATAATGTCTTCCTATTTTTTAATAAATAAGTCAAAAAAACAAAAGGATCCAAATAATAAAGATCAAGTGTTTATCTATAACAGACTATCAGATTTAGGTATTTTTTTATGTTTGTTTTTTCTTTACTCATACACAAATTCAGTTAATTTTGACGTCATATTTGAAAGTAATTACTTTGCAACAAACAATAAATTAATATTCCTTGATCTAGAAATCACTAGTTTTGAGTTAATTTTATTAATTTTATTTTTATCTTTTTTATTGAGATGCAGACAATTTTTTAAACAAAGTTCAATATATTACTATTTAAAAATTAAACCTTCCACATTTGCTTTATTATTTTCAGCAATATATATACCCTCCGGAATTTATTTTCTCTTACGTTTTTTACCATTAATTCAGACATCTTATAATTTTTTTAATATAATTGCATTATTAGGTCTTTTTTTAATAATAATTTTTACTTTATTATTTTTCAATTCAAAAGATTTAAAAAGTCTGGCATTATATATTGCTTCTTCCCAATTCGGCATAATAATCTTTTTAATTGGACTAAAAGTATATAATGGTGCGTTCTTTTATTTAATCACCTCAACATTATCCTTAACAATGCTTTTTTTAAGCTTTACAATTATAATGATAAAACTTAATGGTGAATATCAAATAAACAAAATGGGATCTCTTTTAATTAAGACTCCTTCTACATTTTTATTCACATTAATTAGTTCTTTTTCATTAATTGGAATTCCTTTTTTTTCTGGCTTTTATTCTAAAAAGTTAATTTTTTCTTCACTTTTGCTATTAAATGAATTTAACATTTCTTTTCTTATGATGATATGTTTTTGTTATATATTTTTATTATCCTATACTTTATTTAAAAATATTTTAGTTGTATTTTTATGTCAAAATAATTGTAATATCCATCTATATGATAAAATTGATGAAAAAATGTTTTTGACTAAAACAATACTACTTGTGTTGACAATATTTTTAATTTTTTCTGGTTGGTTTCTAAATAATTTATTTTCTGGTTCAAATTCAGAATATTTGTGGAATTTAGTATTAAATATTTATGCAGATTATTCAATAAAACACAAATATGAAATATATGATTGGTTTATAAATTTAACAAATGTTATTTGTTTTTTAGGTTTATTCTTATCTATTTTTAATTATGTCGTAATTCCCAAAATAGGAAATTATGCTAAAATTAAACATAATAGGCATTTTAATAAATATTCATCATATCTTGATTTAAACCGTTAAAGTTTTGTTAATTTAAACATTAAGGTAATATTTTTGATTAATATTGATTTAAATATTTTAAAGTCTTGTTCTAGTACTAACGATATTGCTAAAAAAGAAGCCATTAAGGGCTCTTTAGAAGGAAGTTCTTATTTATCTTATGCACAAAGTAATGGAAGGGGCAGGAATAAAAATAAATGGGAATCGTTAGAGGGAAATTTATTTTTATCGTCTATTTTTAGACCAAAAAAGAATAAAATAGATTGGCATCAATTATCGCTATTAATTGGATACTCAATATTGGAAACTTTAATAGATTTTGGTATTAATAGGAATCTTATTGAACTGAAGTGGCCAAATGATGTATTAATTGATAATAAAAAAATCTCTGGAGTTTTATTAGAAGCTTTTGATAATTTTATTATTGTAGGTATAGGTTTAAATGTTGTAAAAACTCCCCAATATGAAACTAAATGGAAAACGACTAAAATTAATAATTATATTAAAAATAAAATGTCTTTAGAACAAATTTCTTACAAAATTTTAAATAAAATTTTTTATAATTATTTTATTTGGCAAGATGAGGGATTTTCTTATTTTAAAAATAGAATTAATAAATATATCAGGAATAGAGAAAAAACAATTAGCTTAACTTTTAATTCATTAAAGCAACCAATAACAGGCGTTTTCCTAGGATTAGGAAACGATGGTTGTTTACAAGTTCAAGTTGAAAATAATATTTTAGATTATTATTCTGTTGAAACAATTACTTTTCCAGTTGATGATTTACTATGATTTTAGCTATTGATTGTGGAAACACGAACACCGTTTTCGCTTTATATTCTTATAATAAAAACATACGACAAGAAAGTTGTTGGAGAATTGATAACGATTCTAAAAGAACTGCTGATATTTACTATCCTTGGTTATTACAAATGTTAAATTTATCAAATTTTGGATTGAAAGATATTACTGGGGTATGCATTGCATCAGTTGTTCCTGAAACACTTTTAAATATTAAATCATTAATAAAAAAATATTTTAATGTTAAGTCATATGTTGTTGGAGAAAATAACTTCGAAATTGGAATAAAAGTTAATATTGATAATCCAAACGAAGCAGGTGCTGATCGTCTAGTGAATTCTTTTGCGGCAGCAAAACTAAATTTATCTCCAGCAATTATAATTGATTTAGGAACAGCTACGACTTTTGATTTAGTTGGAAAAGATGGTAGTTATAATGGAGGAATTATTGCACCTGGAGTAAATTTATCCTTGGAGGCTTTATATTTAGCTGCAGCAAGACTTCCTAGAATTTCCTTGAAATCATTGACTGACATTAATGAAATTGTTGGTAAAAACACTATAAATGCTATGGAGTCAGGCATATTTTGGGGTTATGTATCAATGATTGAAGGTTTAATATATAAAATTAAATCTATTGATAAATTTTCGAATCACAAAGTTATAGCAACGGGTGGATTAAGTCATTTATTTAAAAACTCTATAGAGTCAATTGACCATATAATTGATGATTTGACTTTGATTGGATTAGTCAATTTATTTTTAAAAAACAAACCTGTTTGAGTAATGAGAAAGTAATTTAATGCATTGGGAAAAATCTGATTTATTATTTCTACCTGTTGGAGGATCTGAAGAAATAGGTATGAATGCAAATTTGTACCATTTTGAAGACAAGTGGATTTTAATAGATTTAGGCATTTCATTTCCTGATGAAACTGATTTAGGTATAGATGTTTTATTACCAGATTTTGAATTCATTAAATCTTTAGGCGATGATTTTTTAGGTATATTTTTAACTCATGGCCATGAAGACCATATTGGAGCAATACCTTATTTTGCAGATGATATTAATTGTCCTATCTGGGGCACATCATTTACAATGGCCTTATTAAAAAGAAAGTTGAAAGAAAATAATAAAGAAAAAAAATTAATATTAAAAACTTTGACTATTAATGAACAAATTAAAATTGGTCCTTTTCAAATCAAAGCTATTCAAACTTCACACTCAATCCCTGATCCAGTTTCAATATTAATTGCTACAAAAGAAGGTAATATCTTTCATTCAGGAGATTGGAAGTTAGAAGAATCATTTAACCTAAATGAAAAAACTAATATAAAAAACTTTCGTTCAATAGGTGCAAGTGGAATATTAGCAATGGTCTGTGATTCAACGAATGCACTAATTAATGGTAAAACTCCATCTGAAAACTTTGCATATGACGGTTTGTTAGATACAATTAAAAATAGAAAAGGCACAGTACTTGTGACTTGTTTTTCATCAAATATAAGTAGAATTAAGTCAATATTAGATATTGCATTGAAAACTGATAGAACAGTTTTAGTAGTAGGTAGAGCTTTGTTAAGAGCTATTGATGCAGCAAAAGAGGTTGGATTTTTAAAAGATATTCCAGATTTATTGTCTTTAAAGGACTTAAGCCTTATTCCAAGGTCAAATGTTCTAATAATCTCCACAGGTTCACAAGGAGAACCAAACTCTGCACTTTCTAGAATCTCCAAGGATGCTGACAAATTTATCAAACTGATAAAAGGTGATACCTTAATATTTTCTAGTAGAAAAATTCCAGGAAATGAAAATGCAATTTTAAAAGTACAAAATAGATTTTTAGAAAGGGGTATAGAAATAATTACAGATGATGATAAAAATGTTCATGTGTCAGGACACCCATCAAGAGACGAGCTTATAGAGATGTACTCATATATCAAACCAAAAATTTCTATCCCTGTTCATGGAACTAGAGAACACATTGAAGCACACGCAGATTTAGCGAGTAATTGTCAAGTACCAAATGTTATAAAGCCAAAAAATGGAGAAATTATTAAATTAAATGCAAAGACTCCAAATGCAATATCTAAAATTAAATTTACTACGCATGTATTTGACGCAGGTGAAATAATTCCAATTAATAATGAAAGGTTCACAACTAGAAGACATTCTTTGTGGAATGGATTTGTTACTATTTCTATAGTTATCAATAAAGATGGATACCTTGTTATTACTCCGCAAATATCTCAAACAGGTGTGTCTGATAGTAATATTGTTGAGAATATTTTAATCGATTTATCTCTTAAAATAGAGGATTTTGTAGAAAATCTATCTTCCTTTAAAGAAATGTTAGATGAAGAACTTATTAATCAAATTTCAAAATTAGTTAGGCGAGAATTCAAGTTATATTTTTCTAAAAGGCCGATAGTTAAAGTCCATGTCAATAGAGTTTAGAGTTTGTTAAATGAGTACTTTATCCTTTATTTTAGTTCATTTAATGATGTGGTTGATCGTATTTTTTATGTCTCTTCCTTTTGGCGTTGAAGTGTCTGATAAACCTAATCAAGGAAATGCAAACTCAGCACCAATAAAAACCAACCTTAAACTTAAATTTTTTCTATCTTTCATAATTGCATTTATTCCTTCAGTGTTTACTTATTGGATTGTAGTGGAAGGTTTATTAAAGTATTTTGTAACAATTATATAACGATATAAAATTTATCTTATTTATTTATTTTCAAATTGAAGTTTCTACTTTTCTAGGTTAAGTCTATGGTTATAAGTTGATAAGTTCATTGGTATTAATTGTATGTTAAAAAAAATCTTTTTGGCCTCAGATCATGGTGGTTATAGATTGAAGGAATTAGTCAAAGATTTCTTAATTAAAAAAAAACAACCAATAGAAGATTTAGGATGTTTTTCTCTTGATGCAGTTGATTATCCAGATTACGCAAAACTTTTATCAGATAAATTAATAAATGATCTAAATTCACAAGGAATATTATTTTGTGGCACTGGTATAGGTATTTCTATGGCTGCAAATAGATACTCGCATATAAGAGCAGCTCTATGTACAACTGCCGAAATGGCATCTAAAAGTAGAAAGCATAATAATGCTAATGTGCTCGCTTTAGGTGGCAGAATTATAACAGATAGTTTGGCCATGGATATAGTGTATGAATTTTTAAATACAGATTTTGAGGCTGGAAGGCATAGTTTAAGAGTAAATAAAATTTAATAATTGTATAATAAAATTAAGGAATAATAAATGTTTTATAAAGACGGTTTTTTTGATGATGATATAAATAACTACGATCCAATTTTATCTAAAATTATAGATCAAGAACTTATTAGGCAGCAAAATCAAATTGAATTAATAGCCTCTGAAAATATTGTTTCAAAATCAGTGTTACAAGCACAAGGGTCAGTTTTAACTAATAAATATGCTGAAGGTTTGCCAGGTAAAAGATATTATGGTGGGTGTGTATTTGTTGATGAAGTTGAAAAACTTGCAATTGACAGGGCAAAAAAACTTTTCAGTGCTAATTTTGTAAACGTTCAACCTCACTCTGGGGCTCAAGCTAATCAGGCTGTTTTTCTTAGCATATTAAAACCAGGTGACACTATACTTGGTATGAGTTTAGATGCGGGTGGTCATCTAACACATGGTGCAAAACCAAATATTTCGGGTAAGTGGTTTAACGCAATTCAATATGGAGTTCGAAAAGAAGATGCACTAATAAATTTTGAAGAAATAGAAAAACTATCAATGGAACATAAGCCAAAGTTAATTATAGCTGGAGGTTCAGCATATTCTAGGATAATTGATTTTAAAAAATTCAAAGAAATTGCTAATAAAATTAATGCTTTTTTATTGGTAGATATGGCTCATTTTTCAGGTTTAGTAGCAGGTGGTGTTCATCCGAATCCAATTCATTTTGCAGATGTTGTTACTACAACAACTCATAAAACTCTTAGATCTGGAAGAGGAGGGATGATTTTAACTAATAATGAAGAACTTTTTAAAAAAATTAATTCTGCTGTCTTTCCTGGCCTTCAAGGTGGTCCATTGATGCATGTAATAGCAGGTAAAGCCGCAGGTTTTGGAGAAGCCCTAACAGATGAATTCCGAACTTATACTAAAAATATTGTGTTGAATGCACAATGCCTTGCAAATACATTAATAAGAAGAGGATATGATATAGTTTCAGGAGGAACGGACAATCATATAGTATTACTTAGTTTAAAAGACAAAAATATAACTGGATCAAATGCTGAAACAGCTCTAGAGAATGCTGGTTTAACTTGTAATAAAAATGGTATTCCTTTTGATCCTTTACCACCAACTATTACATCAGGAATTAGATTTGGAACAGCTGCAGCTACAACTAGAGGATTTAAAGTGGAAGAATTTGAATTAGTAGGAAATCATATTTCAGACGTACTAGATAAATTTGTCAATAATAGATCAAGTGAAAAGCAAGAACAAATGACATATAATAAAGTAAAGGATTTATGTAAAAAATTTCCAATTTACTAATCTAGGGAGACTATTATGAGATGTCCTTTTTGTGGGAAAGATGATACGCAAGTAAAAGATTCTCGGGCAAGTGAAGATGGAGCTACAATTAGAAGGCGGAGGTTATGTACAAGTTGTGGCTCAAGGTTTACAACTTTTGAAAGAATTCAATTAAGAGATTTAATTGTAATCAAAAGAAATGGAAAAAAAATTCAATTTGATAGGGATAAGATTGTAAAATCAATGCTTTTGGCTCTTAGAAAGCGTCAAACAAACGATGAGGCTATTGATCGTGCTGTTAATGGTATTGTTAGACAATTAGAGTCCAGTGGTGACAGTGAAATACAATCAAAGTTTATTGGTGAATTAGTAATGAACGCTCTAGCTGAAATTGATAATGTAGCTTATATAAGATATGCTTCCGTTTATAGAAATTTTAGAGAAGCTAGCGATTTTGGTAAATTTGTTGAAACAGAAATCAAAGATTAATTTTGTAAGTTTATTAAATGATATTTAATCATAATAAATGGATGAATTATGCGATTTTGCTTGCAAAAAGATCCAAAGGTATAACTGGTAAAAATCCTCCAGTAGGTTGTGTGATTGTCAAAAATGATATTCTATTATCTTCAGGAAGAACTTCAAGTTCTGGAAGACCCCACGCTGAAGAGAACGCAATAAATAGTGTAAAAGATAAAAATAATCTATTAGGTTCAACTATGTATGTAACGTTAGAACCATGTGCTCATGAAAATTCAACTGGAATGTCATGTGCAAAATTAATTGCCGCTTCTGGAATTTGTGAAATTTTTATTAGCTACATTGATCCTGATCCAAGAACAGCAGGTAAAGGAGTTACAATCTTAAAAAAGAGTAACATTAAAGTTTATCAAAGTTATCTGCAAGATGATTGTTTAGATATTTATGATGGTTTTTTTTCTAGAATATTAAATAAAAAACCATTTGTATCATTGAAAATAGCTTGTTCACTAGATGGAAAAATTGCATTGAATAACAATCAATCAAAATGGATTACAAATGATTTAAGTAGGAATTATGTACACTTAATTAGATCTCAAAATGATGCTATAATGACTACGAGTTCAACTATTATTTCTGATAATCCAGAAATGAATTGTAGATTAGATGGCTTAGAAAATAGAAGTCCTACAAAAGTGATTTTAGATAGATATTTAAAAGTCACACATGACTATAAAATATATAATTCATCACCAAATACTGAAATTTTCACTTATTCTTTATTAGAAATTGATAAAAATATTTCTAAAAATAAAAAAATAAAAAATATTAAAATTGAAAAGGGTCTGAGTAATAAAGACTATTTTAATACTATTTTTTATGATTTAGCTATTAGAGGTATAAATAATTTATTAATTGAAGCCGGTTCAAAAATAAATACTATATTATTATCTCTGGGTATAATCGATAAACTTCTTATATTTCGTTCAGGTAAAATCATTGGAAATGAAGGTATTCCAATGATTGATAATTTAAATATTAATTCAATGAATAGTATTGAAAATTATAATTTATCTTATTTAAGAACTTTTGATGATGATGTGTTAGAAATTAGAAAATTGAACAAATGAGGATAAAGTATGTTTACAGGGATTGTTAGCAGTATTGGTAAAATTCAAAATATAAGCCATCCTAATGATTGGGAATTGTCAATCTCTATTATAAAATCTTCACAATTAGATAACCCTTTTGAACTTGACCAATTAATAATTGGTTCATCAATTGCATGCTCAGGTATTTGTTTAACATTAAAAAAAATTACTGATAATTTATTATTTTTTGATGTAAGCGATGAAACTACATCTAAGACTAATTTTCTTTATTGGAAGGTTGGAACAATTATTAATTTAGAAAAATCACTAAAAGTCGGAGACGAATTAGGTGGTCATTTTGTTTATGGCCACGTTGATACTACTGCTAAAATTAAATCTATAAAAAAAATAAATGGATCTTATAAAATTACTTTTTTTATAGAAGATCAATTTATAAAATACTTCGCTCCAAAAGGTTCTGTTTCAATTGATGGAGTATCTTTAACGGTTAATGAAGTGTTTTCTAAAACATTTACCGTAAATATTATTCCACATACATGGGCTAACACAAGTTTTTTAAACTTTGATGTAAATACAGTTGTGAATATTGAAATTGATATTTTGGCTAGATATTTAGAGAGAATTAATGCTAATAAATAAATATGTTATTATCTAAACATCTTAATTTTTTATCTTGGAGTTGAAATGGGTTTGTCTAAAATTGAAGAAGTTATAGAAGATGCTTCAAAAGGTAAAATATTTATTCTTGTAGATGATGAAAATAGGGAAAACGAAGGTGATTTATGTGTTTTAGGTGAGTATGCATCTCCTGAAGCAATTAATTTCATGGCAAAATATGGTAGAGGACTTATCTGCTTATCTTTAACGCGAATTCAATCTGAAAAATTAGGCCTGTCTCTTATGGAACGAAGAAATGAAGGTAGGTTTGAAACTGCTTTCACAGTTTCTATAGAAGCAAGTGATGGCGTTACTACTGGTATTTCAGCAGGGGATAGATCTTTAACAATTAAAACTGCAATAAATTTAAATGTTTCTAAAAATGAAATAACAACTCCTGGTCATGTTTTTCCTCTTATTGCCAAAGATGGTGGAACTTTAATAAGAGCTGGTCATACTGAGGCTATAGTAGATATTGCCAAGTTAGCAAATTCAAACCCTTCTGGGGTTATTTGTGAAATTATGAAAGATAATGGGGAGATGGCAAGATTGCCAGACCTCATAAAGTTTTCAAAAAAACATAAAATTAAAATTGCTTCTATCTCTGATTTAATCTCCTATAGACGTAAAAATGAATTCTATATTAGAAGAGTTTCAGAATCTATATTAGAAAGTAAATTTGGAGGTGTGTGGAGAGTAATTGTTTTCAAAAATATTATAGATAATTCTGAACACATTGCTCTAGTAAAAGGAGTGATTAATAAGAAAGACACTATTTTAGTAAGAGTTCATGCATTAGATTTATTGTCGGATGTTCTTGGAGATCAGTCAAGTCATAGGACTGGCTTAGAACTTTCCTCTGCAATGGAAACTATTTCAAAAAACAAAAGTGGTATAATTATACTAATAAGAGATATATCTTCGGAATCTTTATCCAAGAAATTTTCTAGAAATACAAATAATTCAACTAGAAATTTAAAAAGTATCAGAGATTACGGAGTTGGAGCACAAATTTTATTAGATCTAGGAGTTAAAAATATGACGATTTTATCTAATACAAAAACAACTGCAATTGGTTTAGAAGGATTTGGTTTAAGCATTAAAAATTGGAAAAAATTAGGTTAATTAAATGTTTAAAAATAAAAAAGTGCTTTTAGTTTGTTCACCATATTACAAGGATATAACTAAAAACTTAATAAAAGGTGCATCACAGATTTTAAAAGAAAATTCTGTCAAATTTAAAATAATTTATGTTCCTGGTGCTTTAGAAATTGCTCCTGTAATTAAATACTTTTCTGAACGAACATCAAAAAACCATATATTTGATGGTTTTGTTGCTTTGGGATGTATAATTAGAGGTAAAACATATCATTTTGAAATTGTTTCTAATGAATCAGCTAGAGGTTTAAGTGAGTTATCAATTACGTATTCTTTGCCGATAGGAAATGGAATTTTAACTGTTGAGAATAAAGATCAAGCAATTGAAAGATCAGATCCTTTTAAACTTAACAAAGGAGGAGGGGCTGCTTTAGCATGTCTGTCTCTAATTAAACATAAAAATAATATTTTATATGACTAAATATCAAATTTATACAAAACAAAATGTTAGGCATAATTCAATAATAAAAAAAACTGCATCTAGGATTTGTTCTACTCAAGTTCTCTATGGGGCATCCTTCGTAGATATTGATATAGATTTATTAATTAAGTCTTATATGGATAATTATTTAAAATTAATCTTATTAGAATTAGGTATAAAAAAAATTGATACTGATTTGTTTAATTCAATTACTAGAGGTGTTTTTAAAAATAAATTAAGTATTGATCATATAATTTCTAAGCACTTGTCAAAAGATTGGAGCTTTAATAGATTAAGCGAAACTGAAAAATCAGTGCTTAGATTAGCAACTTATGAATTATGCTTTGATAAAAAATTTAAAAAAATTATAATTATTAACGAGTACATTAGTATAATTGAGTCTTTTGGTGGAAATCCAAATTTTGCAAATGGAATTTTAGAAAACATATCTAAATAAAAAAATATAAATATATTCCAAATGAATGAGTTTGATTACATAGAAAAATACTTCCAGCCACTTACAAGTGATGAAGCTAGGAATCTAAAAGATGATGCAGCTGTTTTTAAACAAAAATCAAATCATGATCTCATTATAAGTACTGATACATTGGCAGAAGGTATACATTTTTTTGGTAATGAAAATCCAAAAGATATTGCAAAAAAAAGTTTAAGAGTAAATTTATCAGATATGGCTGCTATGGGGGCAAAGCCAATTTTTTATAATTTGGCTATAAGTGTTCCTAAATATAAAGTTAAGAATTTTATACCAAAATTTGCAAAAGGTCTTTTTGAAGATCAAGAATTGTATGGTTTAAAATTAATTGGAGGTGATTTAACATCATCATTACAAAACATTAGCATAACTATAACTATATTTGGTGAGACATTAAATAAAAAATCAATTTCAAGAGACGGTGCAAAAATTGGGGATATGCTTTACGTATCAGGTGTGTTAGGACTTTCAAAAATTGGGTTAGATAATTTTGTTTCTAAGTCAAAGAGTTTTATTTCAGCCAAAAAAAGATATTTATTTCCACAACCGCGAGTAGATCTTGGTCTTTCTCTTAATAAAATAGCAAATTGTATGATAGACATCTCAGATGGTTTAATACAAGATGCTGGTCATTTAGCCAAAAATTCAAGTTTGTCAGTTGTACTTGATATTGCAAAAATACCTTTACCTTCTATAAACCTTAACAAAAGTCTCTTATTAGATGCAGCTTTGTATGGAGGTGATGACTATGAATTGTTATTTTCTTGTAAACCAATTTATGAAAAAGCTTTAAAAAAAATATCTCTAGAAAAAAATATAGCTTTAACAAGCATAGGTTTTTTTGAAGGCTTTAAAAAAAATTATGTTAAATTAAAAGATAACAATAATTATTTGAAAAACAAATCGTATATGCATTTCTAATCTTGATAATTATTTTTTCTCATATTGTTTAAAATTTCTTTTAATATAAATACAGCACCTGTACCTTTGTCACTGTTCTTTTCTGAAACTGATATGTTGACAGTATCTTTTTCAGAAAATTTTTGGAAATTTTCAACAATATTTTTATCGTTTAGGATAATTTCATAAAGCAATAATTTTTTAGTTTCAGATTTATCTAAAAGTTTATAACTTGTTTTATGTGATATATAATATATTACATTTTTATTGAAAACACTTTCAAAAAATGGAGGTCCATATTTATTTGTTAAATCTTTCTTAGAAGTTTTACCAATTTCAATTTTAATTTTATTGAACTTAACTTCAGTCAAACCATTATTTTGAACAGTTGGAGAGCAGGATGCTAAAATAAAGGAGAAGATAAAAATAAAAAGTTTGAAATAATACATATAAGTTCCCAGCTAGTTTTTTTTGATATATATTATCATAATTTAATATTTTTGATTTTATAAATGTTTTTCAATTCGTATACAAGTTCTCAATCTCAAACAAGAGATTTAATTGATAGTTTTTATTATAAGATTGTCAATGTTTCTCGAAATAAAGCTTTTTATGACAAGCTATTAGTTCCTGATACAATTGACGGTAGATATGATTTGTTGATGCTGTTTTCAATAATTCTAACATTTAATCTCTCTAAATGTGGCTCTATAGGTAGAGATTTATCACAAAATTTATTTGATAAGATTTTTATAGACTTGGATTTAAGCTTGAGGGAATTAGGTGCAGGAGATGCAGGAGTGCATATTAAGATAAAGCAAATGATTAATTTGTATATGGGCCGTCAACAAGTTTATTGTAATTGTTTGATTAATAAAGATTTTGATAAATTAAAAAAGCATATTATTAAAAATGTTTACAGAAATGTAAATGATATTGGTAACTCCCCAAGTTTATTAGTAGAGTATTGTAAAAAAATATTTGTACAGTTTGAAAATAAAAGTGATGAATATTTCTTATTAGATAAATTTAACTTCCCTGATTACGATTAATGTTTTTAAGATATTATAATACTTATATTACTTTATTTTAATTATGTGTTATTGATAATTATTATTTTTTAATAATCTAAAGATTTATAGTTAATTTTATATTGGAGCTATTTTTGACAAAATCTATTCACTTGTCTTTGGATGCTATGGGTGGTGATAATGCTCCTGAAATAATAGTTAAAGGGGCTGCACAATCAAAAATACGACATCCTAATGTAAAGTTTTCTTTTTTTGGAAATAAAAATAAACTTCTACCCTTAATAAGTTCTATAAAAATGCTCAAAAATTCTGATATTATTCATACAAACGAGTTTATTGATGCAAATGAAAAGCCAAGTATTGCTGTTAGAAAAGGTAAGAATTCTTCTATGGGCATGGCTATTCAATCAGTTAAATCAGGACATGCTGACGCTATAATTTCAGCTGGAAATACAGGCGCATTAATGGCAATGACAAAACTATTTCTTAGACCTATTGAAGGTATTAGTAGACCAGCAATTGCAGCTTATTTTCCAACTATAACAGGTGAAAGCTGTATGCTCGACTTGGGTGCAAATATAGAATGTGATGCCAAAAATTTAGTTCAATTTGCGTTTATGGGACAGGCTTTTGCAAATATAGTTATGGGAGTTACTAATCCTTCAATATCTCTTTTGAACATTGGTGAAGAAGAACAAAAGGGTCTAGATTATATAAAAGAGGCATCACAAATATTATCTAACTTAAAAGATCAAATTAATTATACAGGCTTTATTGAAGGGGATAAGATTGCTCAAGGTATTTCTGATGTAATTATTGCTGATGGTTTTAGTGGAAATGTATCTTTAAAAACTGCTGAAGGAACTGCATTATTAGTAACATCTTATCTAAAAAAAGCATTATCTAGCTCTTTAAGTTCTAAAATAGGATATTTATTTGCCAGAAGAGCAATTAGCGATTTTAAATTACAAATGGATCCTAGAAAATATAATGGGGCTGTTTTTTTAGGTTTAAATGGTATCGCGGTAAAAAGTCATGGTGGAACAGATGCTTTTGGTTTTGCGAATGCAATCTGTGTTGCATTAGACATGGTTAAGTATAATTTCATTCATGACTTAAAAAATAAAATTAGTAAAATAAGTTTAAATTTATAATTTTAATCATATGTGGAGAAATTATCATTTCTAAAAAAATACTATTGACAGGGGTTGGCTCATATTTACCAAAAAATAAATATTCGAATGAAGATCTTTCTAAATTTGTTAATACCTCTGACGATTGGATAACTAAACGATCAGGTATAAAATTTCGTCATTATGT